>JAYVPZ010000162.1:0-2196 GCA_043757105.1 Aestuariivirga sp.
AAAAGTGTTCCAGCCATTCTTTACAACTAAAGCACCGGGCCAAGGCACGGGCCTTGGGCTGTCGATGGTTTATGGTTTCATCAAGCAATCAGGCGGGCATATCAGTGTCTACAGCGAAGTTGGTCATGGCACATCAGTTAAGATGTATTTGCCACTTCGTGCGCGAATTGCTGAGAGCGCTGTTGCCAAACCAGTTGTTGATGTAGCTCCTATATTAGCTGTTGTTGAAGCTGAGCCGACACCCGTTGCTGTTGCGGTACGCAGGCCAAAAGTTCTCGTGGTAGAAGATCAAGAAGCCGTGCGCGCTGTGGCTTGCGGGTTCCTTGAAGATTTTGGCTATGATGTGATTGAAGCTGGCGATGGCTTCCAAGCGTTGGCGCAATTGCAAGAAAATGCTGATATTGATTTGATGTTTACCGATGTGGTGATGCCGGGGGGCATGAATGGTTTTGATTTGGCGCAGGCTGCACAAAGCATGAAGCCACACCTCAAAATCGTTCACACATCGGGCTATCCAAAAGGTGCGATGGTGCATCAAGATGAGCCGCGCTTTAAAAACGGTTTCATAATTATGAAGCCCTATCGCCGCGAGGAATTGCAGAAGATTATTCGGGATGCGATTGAAGTTCAATGAAAACAGAACACCCGGATAAAACCGGGTGTTTTTTAGGTGTTTCGCTTATTGCGTAACAGTAAATGGCATCCGCATACCTGCCATTAAATGTCCTGGTACGTTGCAAATAAGAAGATATTTTCCAGGCTTCAAATCAACTGAAAGAGTGCCAGATTTCCCCATTGTCAGTTCAGAGACTTCGCCCATGCTTGTGAATTGTTTTTCGTCAGCTTTTGAGACCGAAGCTTCCATTGACAACGCTTTCATGGGGTCGTCTACTGAGACAACAATCATTTCATGTTGAAAGGCGTGCGAGAAGTTTGTGGCTTGGAATTCAACTTTGCCAGCTTTCACTTCATTTACATCAGCACGCAGTGTCATCATGTCGTGCTTCATCATTCCGGCTCCTATGATGTTTGCACCTTTGATGTCGGAAGCGTCAATCAATCCAACATGCACGACTTGAGGGATCGTATCAGCGAGTGACGGTGCAGCGATGGCGAGCGCGACAAATAATGTGAGGATTTGAATTTTCATAAGTAATTTCCTTGGTTATTAAATTGAAAGCTACCGAGGCATCTGAAAGATGGCAAGTCTGTGGTGTTTTCGAAAATGACTAAAATTTAAAATTCAACAAATACGGGCGCTTTTTTACATTTTTTGGATTGATTGCTCTTGTTCAATTGTCGCGCTAGAAGCCCACATCATTCTGTTTCATTTTTAAGGTTCTTCATGGCACGTCAGTTTATCTATCATATGCAAGGTCTTTCCAAATCTTATGCTTCGGGCAAGAAGGTTTTGGATAATGTACATTTGTCTTTCTATCCCGATGCCAAGATTGGCATTTTGGGGCCGAATGGTTCTGGCAAATCTACGCTTCTGAAAATTATGGCCGGCTTAGATAAAGAGTTCAACGGGGAAGCATGGTTGGCTGATGGTGCTACGCTTGGTTATCTTGAACAAGAGCCACAGCTTGATCCGACCAAAACCGTTCTCGAAAACGCCATGGAAGGTGTGGCCAGGAAGAAGGCTATCATGGATGAGTATAACGCGCTCATGATGGACTATAATGATGAGAACGCAGAAAAAGCGGCCAAGTTGCAAGATGTGATTGACGCGCAGAATTTGTGGGATTTAGAATCTCAAGTTGAGCAGGCGATGGATGCGCTGCGTTGTCCGCCCGGCGATGCTTCGGTTGCGAACCTATCGGGCGGTGAAAAACGCCGCATTGCTTTGACGCGGTTGTTGCTGGCCAAACCTGATTTGCTTTTGCTCGACGAACCGACCAACCATTTGGATGCTGAGTCAGTAGAATGGCTGGAACATCATTTGAAAGATTATCCTGGCGCTATTTTGATCGTCACCCATGATCGTTACTTCCTCGACAATGTGACGGGCTGGATTTTGGAACTCGATCGTGGACGTGGGATTCCCTATGAGGGCAATTACTCTGCTTACCTCGGCCAAAAGGCCAAGCGCTTTGCGCAGGAAGCAAGCGAAGATGCGGCGCGTGGCAAGGCTTTGCAGCGCGAGCAAGAATGGATTGGCGCATCGCCCAAGGCCCGCCAAGCCAAGTCCAAGGC
>JAYVPZ010000163.1:0-2190 GCA_043757105.1 Aestuariivirga sp.
TACCGATGGCATGAGTTTTGATGATTTCCAAAGAGATAAACGCACCGAACAAGCTGTCATGATGAGCCTATTGATTATTGGCGAGTCTGCGGCAAAAGCGATTGCAAATGATACTGAACTGCAGTCAAAATATTCACAGATCGATTGGATAGATATTCGTGGTATGCGAAATCAGATTGCACACGGCTATGTTGACATCGAATTTGAAATTGTATGGGAGACCGTGCAAGTTGAACTTCCAAAGCTAATCAAAAATATTGATGAGATATTAAACCAAGAAAACAACAGAGTGTAAAAATTTCTAAATCTCAATGCGCCCTAGACCCGCGCAATTTATATTTCTTCTTCTTCGCGTCAAAGCCAGCAAAATAATCGCGCACTTGTGGGTGCCTCACAGGGTCGGCGGTTTCGTCGGGGAGCAGGTTTTGCTCTGACACATAGGCCACATATTCGGTGTCTTCGTTTTCAGCCAGCAGATGATAGAACGGTTGATCTTTGCGCGGGCGGGCTTCTTGGGGGATGGCGTTCCACCATTCTTCGGTATTGTTGAATTGTGGATCAACATCAAAGATCACACCGCGAAATGAGAAGAGGCGGTGGCGGACGATTTGTCCGATTTGGAATTTGGCTTCGTTGAACATCGTCATGGCCTATAAATGCCAATATTAAGTGCGTTTAGCAAGAGACGTTAGCCGCGCATCGCAAATGGCAAATTGCTTGATGGGGCCAATCCCTGCGCCATTGCTAAACTGCGCAAGGGTGGAATTTTAGCAACTGCCGCAAGGCCAGCGGCGCGAAGCAATCCGAATGCTGCAAATTCTGACAACAGAGACATATTGACCAAGCTGATCATTTGCTGGCGCGGAACCACATCAACACGGCGCAGCTTTTCATATTCTTTCATGATGCTCGGTGCACCTGCATCTGCCGCGCCGATAATTAAATCAGCGGCTTGAGCCGCATCGCGGAACGACATATTCAGTCCTTGCGCACCCAGAGGCGGCTGGCTGTGCGCAGCTTCGCCTAACAAAATGGCGCGGTCTTTGGCAAAAACATCGGCACGTTCGCCACGCATTGGGAAAATCTTGCGCGTGCCGATATCTGAAATACGGCCAAGATTGCCTTTGGACTCAATTTGAATTTCTATAGCCAGATCAGCGTCTGACAATTCATAAAGCGCTTGGGCCCTGGCTGGTTTTTCCATCCACACAAGACTGGACTTATTGCCGGGCAAGGGCACGGTGGTAAACGCGCCAGCCCCTTTATGATATTCAGTGCTCATAAATCCATGGGGGCCACTGTGGCTGAAGGTGGTGACCAAAGCCGATTGTTCAAAGCGCCAGCTGGTTGTTTTTATATTGCGCGATTTGCGGATGGGTGATTCAGAACCATCGGCTGCAATGATCACCTCAGCACTCAATGTTTGGCCATTGGCTGTGCGCAGTGTGGTCAAGCCATCATGCACTTCTGAGCTTTCAGTCTTATCGTCGATCATCACAACGCCCAATGCTTCGGCACGTTTCAGCATCAAAGGCGTGAGTTGAGCAAGTGGCACGTTCCAACCAAAGGCATCGAGCTTTGCTTCCGACGCGTTGAACGTCACATCAGGTGCAGTCACATAGTTGCCAGTGTCATCGACGATTTGGAGAAGCTTGAGCGGCGCAGAAACGGCCTCAATCTCTGATGTCCAAAGGCCTGCGAATTTCAAAAACTGCATTGATGGCTGCATCAATGCCACGGTGCGCGGGTCGCTGGATTGTGAAGCGGGGGCGACAACGGCGGTTTTAACGCCGTCCATTGCCAACAAAATTGCTGCTGCCAATCCTGCGGGGCCTGCGCCTGAGATGATCACTTTAAAATCAGTCATGCACCTGACCTAGCACTAAACTTTGATCGCAGTATTGATCATGCTGTCGCGCGACAGGAATGTCTTATTGAACTGGTTCAGGTTGGCGCGGTCTTTGCGCCAGTTCAACGCATCATGGCGGACATCGAGATAACCTAGGGCTACGGCGACAGCGATGGAGCCGAGCGTGACATGCTGCAAATCCTCGCGCCAATTGTTTTCCAGATCATCAAGGCAGGCAATCATGCGGGCTTTGGCACGCGACGCATATTCTGGCCAGCGCGCGGATTCGGGGCGCGCCGCCATCTCATAGCGCAGCGACACAGCGGCGTCACAAAGTCCTT
>JAYVPZ010000164.1:0-2189 GCA_043757105.1 Aestuariivirga sp.
GAACTCTGCCGCCTTGGCGATGTCTTGGGCTTTCAAGGCCGCCCTCGGTAGTTCAATCATTGTACCAACGAAATAGGTAATATCTTGCCCCGTTTCGCCGCGCACTTCATCAGCCACCATGTCAATCCGCTTGCGCACTGCGTCAAGTTCAGCGCGTGCTGAAACCAACGGAACCATAATCTCGGCAATCGGTGCCTTGCCCGTTGCAACTGCCACATTGGCTGCGGCCTCAAAAATTGCCCGCGCCTGCATGTCAGTAATTTCCGGATAACTCAAAAGCAACCTCACGCCTCTATGGCCCAGCATCGGGTTCTGCTCACGAAGTTCCGCCACACGGCGGCGAAGTGCTGCAGGATCAATTTTTAAATCCTTGGCAATGCCGACCACATCATCCGAAGCTGATGGCAGAAATTCATGCAGAGGCGGATCAAGCAACCGGATGCAAACTGGAAATCCTGCCATGATTGCAAACAGAGCTTCAAAGTCGGCGCGCAAAACCGGCAAAATCTTTGCCAATGCAGCGCGACGATCCCGCTCGCCATCGGCCAAAATCATTTCGCGCATGGCAATAATGCGGTCGCCTTCAAAGAACATATGTTCAGTGCGCGAAAGGCCAATACCCTCCGCTCCAAAATCACGGGCAATTTTTGCATCATGCGGGGTCTCGGCATTGGTGCGCACTTTCATGCGCCGCGCCTTGTCAGCCCAGCCAAGGAACATCGCAAAATCACCAGAAAGCGAAGGCTTCACAACAGCAACTTCACCTTTGAGGATTTGGCCTAGGCTGCCATCAATCGTGATCACATCACCTTTTTTAAGAGTCAGTCCAGGCCCTTTTAATGTGCCATCAGCAATATCAATTTTTAACGATGCAGCACCAGCCACACAAGGCTTACCCATGCCGCGAGCAATCACAGCTGCATGAGATGTCATGCCGCCACGCGTTGTTAAAACGCCGTCGGCCACATGCACGCCCTTAATATCTTCAGGCGAAGTTTCAGGCCGCACTAAAATAACATGATAGCCTTGGGCCACCAGAACTCGGGCTTCTTCAGCATCAAATATAATCATGCCAGATGCCGCACCTGGAGACGCTGGTAATCCTGCTGCTATGACTTCGCGCTTGGTGTCGGCTGCCAAGGTAGAGTGCAGCAATTGATCGAGCGACAGCGGATCAATGCGGAGCAGGGCTTCAGCCTCGCTCATCAAATTCTGCCGCACCATGTCAGCCACAATCTTGATGGCAGCCGCCGTCGTGCGCCGTGCTGGCTTAGCATCCAAAAACCAAAGCTGGCCTTGGGCAATCGTGAAATCAACTTCCACTGCATCGCGTAAATGCTGTTCAAGTTTAAATAAGCAATTGCGTAAATCTTGAAATGCGGCAGGAATTGTCAGCTCCAATGAAACATCACCGTTGCGCAAAGCCATACTTTGCCGCAACCGTGCCACCAAATCCGGCCCTTGCGCATCAACCAAATATTCGCCCTGAATAGCAAGCTCGCCCGATTGCGGGTGGCGTGAGGCCGCATGTCCAGCGCCAGATAGTTCGGGTTGATTGCCAAATACCATTGCCTGCACAACAATCGCAAAACCAGCATCAGCTTCCACACCATGAATCTTCCGGTGTGTCTTGGCCCGCGGCCCATTCCAGCCCCGTACTAAAGCAACAATGGTGTTCCACAACTGCTCATGAACATCTTGCGGAAACACTTGATTGTCATGGGCTTCGAGTTGCGATTTGAACCGCGCGGTTAACTCGCGTGCATCAGAACTTTTAATTTCAGTGGCCGAAACATAGCCGCGCTCTTCAATAAACAAGCTCAGCAAATCGTCAAAAGCCGCCGGATCATCACCCATCACAACATGCGCATAATTCTGAATAAACCGACGATAGCATTCATGTGCAAAACTTGGATCACCAGAAAACTTGGCCAAGCCTTCAACGGTCTCATCATTGAGACCCAAATTCAGAACAGCCTCAAGAGTTCCGGGCAGGGCCAGCGGCATCGACGGCCTAACGGCCAGAAGCAACAAATTTTTATAATCGCCGAGCGAACAACCAGTCTCATCAGCAATTCGGCCAAGAGCTGAAACAATTTCTGCTTTAATCTCAACCGTCGCTTTGCCCGCAGCAATTTGTTTGCAAGCTTCAACCGTCAAAACAAAGCCGGGCGGCACCGAAAGACCAA
>JAYVPZ010000165.1:0-2181 GCA_043757105.1 Aestuariivirga sp.
CTCCACCACAAGGATCAACGTGTCGCTGGATTTGGGTTTGCTGGAGGCCATTGATGGATTGGCCAAGGAGAGAAGCCAAACAAGGTCAGCGTTTTTGGCTTCGGCGGCGAAGCGGGAATTGTTGGATTCGTGAGATGGAATGGCGGCATGGATTTGTAAGTCCGAAAGGTCGAGCGAACAAAGAGAACCTCGGTGGAAAGGCCGGGATTTTTATATAAAGTGATGTCTGATATGATTATCAACTGTCTCAATGGTGGAGCGTCAATTCATGCAGTCAGCTGAGCAAGATGAAATTAAAGCGAGAGCCCTGGTTGGGTTTGAAAATATTACAACCGCAATCCTTGCCCTGCTTAAAAACAATCCACAAGGTCTCAGCAACTCCGAAGTCGCCGAATTTCTTGGACTTCGAACTGGTTTGGACGGCAGACAAAAAGATTACCTGACTTGGTCAATATTACAGGACTTGGTACAATTGAGAATTTTAAGGCGTGTTCCTAAGCCTAGTAGCAAGCGTCAACTACTTTACCAGCTGAACGCTTGAATGGACCATTAGCGTGCGTGAATATACTCACCCCGCCTTCCGCCCTACATGTTTCCTCAACACAGCATTGATTCGTGTTTGATAGCCTTCGCCCTGCCGTTTGAACCAATCCACCACATCGGCATCAAGCCGCAGGGTGAGTTGTTGTTTAATCGGCTTGTAGAATACGCCGCGTTTGGCACCCGACCAATCGAGCTGTTCGGGAATGTCTGAAAGATTAATGTCTTTATCGGTCATCGCGGCAAGAGCCTTTAAATCACGCTTCTGAGCGGCAGTGTAGACCTTAGAAATTTCCTTCTTCATATAATCTCCTTTCATGCGATGTCGCCTTACGGGCGCTGATAATTCTTCCGGCGTCGCCTTCGTGTTTTGGCAAGGTGTGAACGACAATGATTGTGTTAGGGAAGATCATTCCAATTGTCTGCCATCGTTCTTCATATACAAAAGAGTCTGGTCTGCTTAGCGCCAACGGATCGTCAAAAACCAGAAGTGCAGTTGAAAAACTCAAACGGTGTTTTTGGCGATTGGCTTGTTCCTTGGCAGCGTCCCACGTCCACCTCATGTAACACCTTTTTTGTAGTTACATTACCGTTACTACAGACGAACAATTTTTGCAATAGTGATCCCGCGCTTCCTTTCTTTCCCAACCGCCCCTAAACTCCACCTCATCATGATCCGCATTGACTCCATTTCCGCGCAGCGCTTTGCAACCGCGTGTTGGAACTCACCCCCGAAGGCATCCACCAATATGGCGGTGGCTACACGGAATATGTGGAACGTACTGGCTATGAAGCACCGGGGTTAATGGCCTAAACATTACACGGATTCAATTTTTGCAGCATCAAGGCGCAAGGTTTTGGATGAAAGCTTGAGGTTGTTCATTTTGAAAGGATGAATCAAATGGATTTTCATAGATTAAGTATTGCTATTTTGTTTGTGTCTGCAAGTTTCAGTGCGCCGGTGTTCGCGGCCACACAGGCACAGAAGGACATCATGGAGGCCGCGGCATCGGCTTGCGAAGATATGGTGGATGTGGTGGCGGCGGACGGTATCCCGGCGGCGCAACCAAAGCTAGTTGATCTTAAGGCAGCGTTGAAAAAGGCGCATGGCTTTTTGAAAACCGATGTGGCGGCACAGTTGGACTTACGAGCCGAGGCGATGGCAGCATTGGCAAAGGGCACTTCCAAGACAGAGCTTTCGTTGGCGGCAATTGAGACGTTTAAAGACATTGTGAATGCATCAGACTGGCACAATGCAAAAATTCCAAAGGATGTTTCGATGTTGGATTATACGGGTTTTAAGTTGAGCATTTTGGCCTCCGACCCAAATCCAGATTGGGCCACGGCAGCTAAAACGGCCGATGAGGCTCATTCAGCTTGGGACAAACTGGTGCCAAAATTTAAAGATGAAGATCTGGTTGATTTGGCGCATACTCTGGATGCGGGAACTGTGGACGCGGTGAGGCGGCATGATGCGGCCGGTGTGCTGTTTGCATCAAAGCTGCAACTGGTTAGTATTGATCTTGTTGAAACGAGTTTTTTAAACGCCAAATGAAGATACTGCTCATCGAGGATGACGTGCAAGCCTCGCGTTATGTGGCGCGGGGGTTGACTGAGGAGGGGCATGTTGTGGATGTGGCG
>JAYVPZ010000166.1:0-8400 GCA_043757105.1 Aestuariivirga sp.
GTGTTGTCACCAGAAGATTTTGATAAGCCGAACGTTGAAGACGAAGAAGATGATGAGGGCGATGACCTCGGTGTTTCTTTGTCGGCGATGGAACTTGAACTCAAGCCAAAGGTGCTTGAAGTGTTCGACGAGATTGCGCGTCTTTATAAATCATTGCGCAAATTGCAAGATCAAGAAGTGCAAGAAGGCGAGGGCTTGTCCCCCTCCCAAGAGCGCCGTTACCGCAAGCTGCGCGAAGATATTATCACCAATGTGAAATCACTCTCGCTGAACAACGCGCGTATCGAAGCATTGGTTGAACAGCTTTATGATATTGCCAAGCGCCTGAACATTCTTGAAGGCCGTTTGATGCGTCTTGCAGAAACTTATAAAGTTCCACGTGATGAATTCTTGAAAGAATATCAATCAAACGAGCTCGATCCAGAATGGTTGAAGCGCGTTGGCCGCCTGACCAAGCATGGCTGGAAAAAATGGGTGAATGACGAAAAGGAATCCATCAAGGTTATCCGCGATGAGATTTATGATTTGGCATCGGCCACAGGTTTGCAGATTACCGAATATCGCAAGATTGTTGGCATGGTGCAAAAAGGCGAGCGCGAAGCCCGCATTGCCAAGAAAGAAATGGTTGAGGCCAATTTGCGCCTCGTGATTTCGATTGCCAAAAAATATACCAATCGCGGTTTGCAATTCTTGGATTTGATTCAGGAAGGCAATATTGGCCTCATGAAGGCGGTTGATAAATTTGAATATCGCCGTGGTTATAAATTCTCGACGTATGCCACATGGTGGATCCGTCAGGCGATCACGCGTTCAATCGCTGATCAGGCGCGCACCATCCGCATTCCTGTGCACATGATTGAAACCATCAATAAGATCGTGCGCACTTCAAGGCAGATGATGCACGAAATCGGCCGCGAAGCGACGCCAGAAGAAATGGCGGAAAAACTTTCGATGCCTTTGGAAAAGGTGCGCAAGGTGATGAAGATCGCCAAGGAACCCATCTCCTTGGAAACGCCTGTGGGCGATGAAGAAGATTCGCATTTGGGTGATTTCATCGAAGACAAGGGCGCCATCCTTCCCATCGACGCCGCCATCCAAGCCAACCTGCGCGAAACCACCACGCGCGTCTTGGCCTCGCTCACACCGCGTGAAGAACGCGTTCTGCGCATGCGCTTCGGCATCGGCATGAACACCGATCACACGTTAGAAGAAGTGGGCCAACAGTTCAGCGTAACGCGCGAGCGGATCAGGCAGATTGAAGCGAAGGCACTCAGGAAGCTAAAGCATCCGAGCAGGTCTAGGAAGCTGCGCTCGTTCCTCGACAACTAGGGCTGAGTGATGTGTTGGATTGCTGATAGTCTTTTCAAATGGGAAGCATTGACGGCCCTTGCCACCGTTGCGGCGTCGCTAATCATATTGCGGCAACTTACAGTTTTGAACAAGCAAGTGAAGCTTCAGCAATATGCGGACTATACGAAACGTTACCAAGAAATTGCGCTGAATTTCCCCGAGAATATCAACGATCCGAAGTTCAAACTAAGTAAGCAAAGAAAAGATGAGTACGATAAAACAATGCGATACATGCGTGCGTATTTTGATCTTTGCTATGAAGAATGGGATTTGAATCGAAATAAATTGATAGATTTGAATGCCTGGAGCGTTTGGGAAGGTGGGATGAAAACTGCTTTTAGAAAGCAAGCATTTCAACAAGCATGGAAAATTATCATAGATAGTGACACAGAGTATGATAAAGAATTTGAGAGCTTTGTTACTACTTCTTTTATCCACTAATGAATCTTGAGTATAGAAACAAATTTGATTTTTACGCGATTACTTCCCCACCCGCGCCGCATACCCATCCACTAACGCTCTAATCATTTTCTGATACGGCACGCTTTGTTTCTTGGCTTCACTCTTGAAGAAGTCGATGCTGCGGCGGGACAAACTCAAAGTTATTTTCACATTGTCGTCACGCAGCACGAGTTCCGAAGGTGGTGGTAGGAAGTCCTTTATGATTTTGACTTTGCTGATTTCGCCTTTGGTATATTCAATTTTGCTTTTCATAAATCTGTTTTCCTTTTCGCCAATATCCAGCTCCAAAAATACGAATCCGGCCACCTCGCCATGTGAACCGCACCGTTAGAATTTCATCTTCGACTGCTCCGATACAGAAGTAACGTTTCTCGAGTGCGCTGTGCAAATCGTCTTCGGCTATGATACGCTGAGGATCTAAAAATGCTCGTTGCGCATTCAAAAACTCAACACCATGTTTTTCAAAATTTAAGCGTTCTTTATCATCGTCCCACTCAAAGCTCGAAGTGCCGTCTTTCATATGTAGTAATTACCATATAAAAATATGGTTGTATATGTCCCTCAAATAACAAAAAAGCCCCGCCAAGATTGTTCTTGGCGAGGCTCTTTAGCGCAAATTTTAAAGCTTAGGCCATTGGCACATACACATATGCCCCGTCCTTCTTCTCGGCCATGCCGATGCCGGGGTAGGGCCAGTGGTAGCCTAGCAACTTCTTCTTTCCTGCCGATGCCATGTCCAGCAGCTTTTTGCGATTGGCAATTGCAGTGTCGTGATCAGCATCGAAAGCAAATTTCCAATCGGGATGTGCGAAGAACACCATCGGGTTGGTGATGGCGTCACCCGTCACGATCAAGCCGTCGTCGCCTGATAGCTCGAATGATACGTGGCCTGGTGTGTGGCCTGCTGTATCAAGCGCCAATATGCCCGGAAGAACTTCTGCACCCGTTTTAAACAGCTTGATCTGGTCTTTGAGCGCGCCCAATTGTGATTGCGTGCCGGTCACCATGCCCTGCATTTCCTTGGGCATTTTGCTACCCAAATCAGCGGCTGTCCAGAAGTTCCATTCGGTTTCGCCCATGTGGAACGAAGCGTTTGCAAAAACGGGCTTGCCGTCCTTGCCAATCGTTCCCCAGCAATGATCAGGGTGGGCGTGGGTGAAGATCACTTTGGTGATGGCCGATGGGTCAACGCCTGCGGCCTTCAAGCTCTCAAGAACTTTGCCAGCCGTGGGTTGGAAGCCGCCGCCAGAACCAGTGTCCATCAATATCATTTCGCTACCAGATTTCAGCAGAAGTGGGCTTGCTTCAAATTGCACCTTGTCGCCTTGCACCATGCTGCCCAGAAGCTTTGCGACTTCTTCTGGCTTGCCGCCAGAATCAAACAATGATGATGGCAGCAGCAATGTGCCGTCGCTGACAACAGTCACATCATATGCGCCTTGCTTGAACATATATGGCCCTGCTAGCGCCAAAACATTTTTTGGTAATACGCCAGCGGCGATCAATCCCGCTGCCGCCGCCATAAATTTGCGGCGATCAAGGCGGATGGTTGTATTGGAATTTAGGGTTGTGTGCAGCATTGGCGTGCTCCTCTTTGTTTGGCTATAACCGTCTTGGGCTAAGCGTAAGACGAATATGTAACAATGCAAATCACAAATATTTGTGTTGGTAATAATGGAATAAACTGAGGATAGCGAAATGGCATTTTGGGATAAGTGGTTTGGAGCGGCGGCGGTGGATACAACGCCTGCGAAATCGGTTGAATATAAAGGCTTCACCATCGAAGCGCGGCCCTACAAGGATGGTGGGCAGTTTCAATTGGCGGGTGACATTTTGAAGGATGGCAAGACTTATCGCTACGTCCGCGCTGATAAATTTACAGATAAAGACGAGGCAGCTGATTTTGCAATTTCTAAAGGCCAGCTGATTATTGATCAGCAGGGCGAAAGCATTTTCAAATCATGAATCGTCGCAAGGTTTTGGCGCAACGACTGTGGCGCAACGCAGCTTGGGCGCTTGGCATTATCGGCGTGGCGTTGGCCGTTGGAATGATGGGATATTCATATTTTGGTGCGCAGGATTTCACAAAATCATTTGCTAATGCTGCAATGATTTTATCGGGCATGGGGCCGCTTGACCCTATGCCAACCAAGGCCGGAGAAATTTTTGAAGGCGCTTATGCTTTGGCGAGTGGTCTCTTGTTTTTTGCTGTGGCTGGATTTGCGCTAGCGCCTGCGCTGCATCATGTCTTGCGCGGGTTTCATTTGGAGGATGAGAATGCGAAGAACCAAACCAAAAATTAATGTTTGACCAAGGGTTCTCTCATTAAATCATCAACCAACACGCTCATTAACTGAGTTCTGTTTTGAACATTAGCTTTACGGTAGATGGCATTTAACTGTGCCTTAATTGTTGCCTCTGCTGAACCCCGCAAATTTGCAACCTCTGATATAGAATAACCTTTAATGGTGAAAGTGGCAACATCTTGCTCTGCGGGAGATAGTTTCCATCCCTCAAAATAATCCGCCATCACGTTTGAGAGTGCGCCACGCGCCACCGCAAGACCTTGTTCCATACGAAGTTGGCGCAAATATAGAGTTCGCAACAAATAGATTTCGACAACGATACCGATGGCCAAACTGACGGTTGCAGCAATCTCTGCGCTACTCAAGAACACTTCATCGTGGCTGGCAACATCCTTCAAAATATCACTTAAAAACACGCCCGCACAGACTGCTTGCACTACTACTAGAATGGAAAGTGCCAATATTTGTATCGGAAGTTTTTTTATACTTTTCATACTTCACAGATACACTAAACATAACGGCGACATAATGGTCGATTTTGAGCGTCTAAGGAATAATTTTATGTCCGGTGAACATTGAAGCGATCAGATTTATCTTCAATCTGTAAGATTCAAAAACTACCGCTGCGATATGAAATGCAACTGAAACTTCAGCCCAAGTTACAAGTAGTCGGTGTGCATCTTCAACCCACTCCACACCAAAAAAATAGACTGTGGTCATTGAGTATCCAGTAAGAACAATGGCAGAAAACGTGAGAATAAAATTATAGATCATCAATGCACCCAGCGGTGAATGACCGGCATGAATATGGGGTGGGCCGTTAAGCATTTCTTTTGCTTGTTCAAGCGAACTTGAAGCTGAAACTGGAAAATTTTTGAACCGTGCATGTGTGCTGCCAATGACCCCCCACAACAAGCGAAATCCAATTAGAAATGCAACACAATAGCCCACAATATGGTGTGTTGCTTTTTCAGGGTTCGTAAAGAATGCATTTGCGATGAAACAGGTTACAAGTGACCAATGAAAAACACGGATAAATAGATCCCAGACAAAGATAGATTTTAACATCAAGGTTCCTCAAGATTTGAGTCCGGCGCACATTATTGTGCACCGGCTTTGAGCGGGTTTAACCTTGGCTGCTGTCAATCGTTTTTACGACTTCAAGTTTTTCGTTGAAGTATATTTCAAAAGTCGTTCCGTTTTTTACGGCATAGGCTTCAATCATATTGTCTTCGATTTTCAGTTTTCGAACTTCATATCCTTGTCCGGTGAGTTGTGTAGTAATCTTATCTTTTGTTGCCGCATCAATAGTATCGACGGCATAGGCTGCGGGAGCTGCCAATGAGAGCAATGCAATAATCGAAACAATCTTTGTTGAAAAACTCATAAGTCTAATCCTCAATATTCTGAGCGAACATTATTGTACGCACAATGTTCGAGAATATGACTGAGATATGCGAACAGATGAATCCATCTCAAGCGTTAAATCGGCGCTTTAGAACCTAAGTTCTATGTGACCAGCCACTACTTCTGCCCAATCACATAATTGAAACTAATGCTAATCCGCAAACCTTCCGAGCGGTTCATTGGCACTTCATGGCGGAGATAGCTTTCCCACAACATAACCGTACCCTCATGCGGTGTTTCGCTGATCTGGTGTTTCATGGCGCGCGGGGCTTTGGCATCTCGTGGAGGGGCGGCCATCATCATGGCGTGGCGCGGGTCTTCGAATACGATTGGCCCTGCGCCTTGGGGCACGGCCACATAATAGGTTCCGCTGATCACTGAATTTGTGTGGATGTGGGATGTGTGGCTGCCGCCTTCTGGCATCACGTTTACCCAAAGCGAGTCGCAAATCGGTTTGCCACCGCGAATATCCCAATGCAATTCCTTGGCGAAAATGGCGGCGTGTTTATCGAGGGTCTTCATCAGTCGTGCGATGGCAGGAATGTGTTCTGCCAAATCATCTTGCGTGGCGAAGGATGTGTACCCCGGATAACCGTGTCTCTCGCACCAGCGCTGGCCCGCCACATCACCCGCCGCCAACTCCAAAGCGGCATCATGCAGTTGCATGTTCATGCGCTCAGGTGCCGACAATTCGGCGCGGTAGAGGAGGGTTGGAAACAGGTGTTGAATGTTGCTCATGGCCTCCCATAACGCGGAAATTTACTTATCACAACCGCCCCGCTATGGTTTTCACGAAAGAGGAAGCTCATGCCCCGTACGATCACAGTCGCCGCCGCGCAATACAATCTCGATCCGCATGAGAACATTGCCGCCTACCGCACAAAGATTACGCGCTGGGTGGAAGATGCCGTGGGGCGGGGTGCCGAGATTCTGGTGTTCCCCGAATATGGCGCGATGGAGCTTTGCTCAATTGGTAACAAGGGCGGCGATTTAGTAATCAGCAAAATCGCAGTTTCAGATTTTTACGCTGAGATCACAACGCTGCACCGGGGCCTCGCCAAGACGCATGGCATAACCATCATCGCGGGCAGCGCACCTGATGTGAAATCGGGCACAACGTGCAACACAGCTCAAGTGTTCGGCCCGAATGGTGCGCTTGAAAGTTTCACCAAAATAATGCCAACGCCGGGTGAGCGCGAGGTGTGGGACATAAAGGGCGGACGTGAGCTTAAAGTTTTTGACATTGGAAAAGTGAAGTTTGGGTTGCTGATTTGCTATGACATTGAATTTCCGCTTTTGTCGCGTGCGCTGGCCGAGGCTGGCGCAGAAATCATTATAGCGCCGTCAGATACTGAAACCGAATGGGGATATTGGCGGGTGCGCACAGGGGCCATGGCACGGGCTTTGGAAAATCAGGTTTACACCGTGCAAGCGCCGCTGATTGGCGCAGCGGCGTTTTGTGAATTCACCAATACGCATTACGGCGCAGCCGGAATCTTTGCGCCGTCAGACAAAGGCTTTCCCGCAGGAGGCGTGATTGCGCTGGGTGAGGTCAATGTTCCAGGCTGGACGATTGCCACGCTTGATCTCGATGCGATGCGCGCTTTGCGGGAAGGCGGTAATGTGCAGACTTATAAACACTGGTCAGAGCAGCTCGGGGCCGGCCCGCTTCCAACCGCCTGTACAATAGATTTATCAAAATAAAAAAGCAATTCGAATGCTATTTCCTAAACATTTGTCAGATGGTTATGCTTGGTTTCAGTCGGTGCGATATTAAGTGCATCGTGTGATATTGTATTTTGCCAACCCATTGCGCCTTTCGTTAGAAACAGCAATTATGAAAAACACTAAGATTTTGAGGTTGGCGATAGATGCACGAAATTCTTGAAAAGCTGGATGCGCGTCGTAAAGAGGCGCATCTCGGCGGCGGCCAAATCCGCATAGATGCACAACACGCTAAAGGCAAATTGACCGCACGTGAACGTATAGACGTGTTGCTCGATGAGGGCTCATTCGAAGAGTATGACGTGTTCGTCACCCACCGCTCCGCCGAATTTGGCATGGAGAAACAAAAAATTGCGGGTGACGGCGTGGTCACAGGGTGGGGCACAATCAATGGGCGTATGACTTATGTGTTCGCCCAAGATTTCACAGTGCTTGGCGGTTCGCTCTCTGAAACCCACGCGCGCAAAATTTGCAAAGTGATGGACTTGGCCGTCAAGTCTGGCGCACCTGTGATCGGCCTGAACGACTCTGGCGGCGCTCGCATTCAAGAGGGAGTTGATTCTCTGGCGGGCTATGCCGAAGTGTTTCGCCGCAATGTTGAAGCATCTGGCGTCATCCCACAAATCTCAGTCATCATGGGCCCATGTGCTGGAGGTGCTGTCTATTCGCCTGCCATGACCGATTTTATTTTCATGGTGCGCGACACGTCTTATATGTTTGTAACAGGGCCAGACGTTGTCAAAACCGTAACCAATGAAGTGGTGACCGCCGAAGAATTGGGCGGGGCCACCACCCATACGCAAAAATCATCAGTTGCCGATGGCGCTTATGACAATGATATTGAAACACTGGAGCAAGTGCGAAGACTCTTTGATTTTCTGCCATTGAGCAATGCCCAAAAGCCACCGACACGGCCGTTCCATGATGACCCCGAACGATTGGACATGCGCCTTGATACGTTGATCCCCGACAGTGCTGCCAAACCCTATGACATGAAGGAATTGGTTTTGGCGCTGGCTGACGAGGGTGACTTTTTCGAAATCCAAGAGGCCTACGCGCGCAACATCATCACGGGCTTTATTCGCATCGAAGGCCAGAGCATTGGTGTTGTCGCCAATCAACCGCAAGTTCTGGCGGGCTGTTTGGATAT
>JAYVPZ010000167.1:0-2169 GCA_043757105.1 Aestuariivirga sp.
GACACGATGCGCTGTTCATCGACGTCAACGCCTTTAAGTTTGGCGACATCAGAGCCTGTGGCAATGATGATGTTTTTGGTGTCGATGGCTTGATCACCAACTTGCACTTTGCCAGTGCCTAGGATTTTTCCAAGCCCGCGGATCACATCAACTTTGTTTTTCTTCAACAGAAAATCAATGCCCTTGGTGTTTCCATCAATGGCCTCCTGTTTGAAGGCCATCATCTTTGGGAAATCAATTTTGGTTTCCGCTATGATACCCATCTTGGCGAATGAGTGTTGGGACTCGGCATAGAGTTCGGAGGCATGAAGCAAAGCCTTGGACGGGATGCAGCCCACATTCAGACATGTGCCACCATGTGTGGCTCGTTTTTCAACAACAGCCACTTTCAATCCAAGTTGTGCTGCACGGATTGCGCAAACATAGCCGCCGGGGCCAGTGCCGATAATGGTGATGTCGTACATAATTATTCAGCTGCCTGTATTACTGTGCGGTGTTGTTCTGCCATTTTTTTGACAAAAGCGGTTTCAAGATCAATCCTCGCGCCATCGGCAGAGAAATCTATTTCATTGCCAATTTCGTCTAACTGCCAGCCAAACGAGTAACCGTTTTTATCGAGCTTTACATTCGAAAAGAAATCAGGATTTTTAAGGGGTTCAAACAAAGGCCCACGAGCAATCGTATCTGTCAGATCAAGATCGCCTGAAAAACCATCTTTAAAAACAAGATGCAAAATTGGATAAGACGTAGCTGTTACTGAACTTAACAAGTTTCTCATTTAATTAATCCCTTATAGGGGCGGCTGTTGTGTAACTCATTCCATGCAAACATAACTTCGGTCTGATGTTGTTCAAGCCATTTTTGAATTTTGCGAAATTTAACCTTGGGCAGTGTACCGCTCAATGCATCACCTGTCACGATTGATATCTTGCAATGATATTCTGCCAATATTGCATGAATGTGGGGAGGGTTATGGTCATTTGAATAGACCCTAATCTCAACACCATCCACTATCGCAATAATTGGCAAAATGTCACAAATCCAACAATGCGCGTTGTGGGTCTTCCAGCGTTTCTTTCACACGTACGAGAAATGTCACCGCCTCTTTGCCGTCCACAATGCGGTGGTCGTAGGAGAGCGCCAAATACATCATCGGGCGGATCACCACTTGGCCGTTCATGGCAATCGGCCGATCTTGAATTTTGTGCATGCCAAGGATGCCAGATTGAGGCGCATTTAAAATCGGTGTAGACATGAGTGAGCCATAAATGCCGCCATTGGAAATGGTGAAGGTGCCACCTTGCATATCCGCGATCTGCAATTGGCCATCACGGGCTTTTTTGCCATATGCGGCAATGGTTTTTTCAATACCAGAGAATGACAGCATATCAACATCGCGCAGCACTGGAACCACAAGGCCCTTATCTGTGCCCACGGCAACGCCCACATCGTAATAATTTTTATAAACAATATCATCGCCGTCAATTTCGGCATTCACGGCTGGCACATCTTTTAATGCTTGGATGCAAGCTTTCACGAAGAAGCTCATGAAGCCCAATTTTACGCCGTGCTTTTTCTCAAACACATCTTTGAACTGGTTGCGCATGGCCATCACTTGGCTCATGTCCACCTCGTTAAATGTGGTCAACATGGCGGCGGTGTTTTGGGCGTCCTTCAAACGGCGCGCAATGGTTTGGCGAAGCCTTGACATCTTCACGCGTTCTTCACCACCAGATGAGACGGGTGCTGCGGGCATGGCAACAGGTGCTGGTGCTGCTGGTTTTTCCAAAGTGGCAATCACGTCACCTTTGGTGATGCGGCCATCTTTCCCCGTTCCTGCAATATCAGATGGATTAAGATTATTTTCGACCACCGCTTTGCGCACGGCGGGCGACAGTGTTGTTTCAACGGCTTTGGCGGGGGCAGTTGCGGGTGCTGCAACTGGGGCTGGCTTTGCAGCCGGAGCTGGGCTTGCGCCTGGTGCACCCTCTAATATCGAACCGAGCAATGTACCCACATTCACCGTGGTGCCAGCAAGCACATTGATCTTTTCCAGCTTGCCGGAGGCGGGCGCTGGAACCTCAACTGTCACCTTATCGGTTTCAAGTTCCACCAGCGGCTCATCCGCCTTAATAGTGTCGCCTTCATTCTTGAACCACTTAGCAATTG
>JAYVPZ010000168.1:0-2169 GCA_043757105.1 Aestuariivirga sp.
TGCAATCGCCAACATCATTCCAACCATCACACCCAAAGAAGCTCAAAACTACTTCATCAAAGCAGGTTGCAACCCAATATGATCGGTAACCGCTCTAACTTTCCTTACTTAGCCAGCGGCCAAAAAACCACGAACAGCGAGAGGAAGTTTCTAATGGTTTTTTCGAAGCGGGCTGCGAGCCTTCGCATATCTTTCATTTTGCAGAAGAACGGATGACGATATTGCGCATGGCATAGAGAATCGATAGATAGGCATTTCATACATTCAAATACTATTTAATGTTGTGGATTAAAATTCGAGCTCTCAAGATTATAACAAAAGTTTTGGCGCGAACGGGCTGTCAATGGCGGAAACAAATTGTGCCAGATGGCGGGGTAAAAGTGTATCAGTCTGGTTGATTAAAAAGCGCGCCGAGGCCGATGACGGTGAATAGAAATCTCTTAGGAAACAGCGGCTATGTCGCCGCAAAAAAGACGTGCGTAAAGCGGCGGGCCAGGGGAATGCTCCTAGAAAAGCGGAACTCGGCCTGATGTACGCGAACGGCACGGGTGTAACGCATGACTATGCCGAGGCCATGAAGTGCTATCGAAAGGCGGCCACATCCGGCACCGATGCCCCTCCCCAAAACTCGAATAGCAGGCCATAAGCCTTCGATCAAAAGATGGATCGACTGCTCGCGGCGGCCAGAGCCCAAGACGCAGCATGAACCGCCACAAATTGTCGGCGATATGCTCAAGGCCGAGATTGCCGAGAAATAGTCACGCTCTATTATATACCAGATGACCATTGCCAAGCGGCCACTGGCCAAGGGCATTGACGACTTTGACTTTGCAGGCACACCCGTCAATAAGACCCTGGTTCGTGATATTGCTTCTGGTGACTTCCTTCTCACCCAGCGCAATGCCATGCTGATCGGCGGCACTGGAACTGGCAAAAGCCATCTTGCCATTGCCATCGCAAGGACCTGCATTCGTAAGGGGTCATATATCGACCGTACTTGCAGCAAATGTGAGTCAGATTCCCGTTTGAATGCCGTTTGACAGCTATGAGACGATTCCGATGTGGACATTGAAGTTTGGGCGCATTTTGCCCACACCCTTGCGAAAATCAAAATCGGCACCATAGGCTCGGTGGCATATCGATGAGAGGGTGGTGAGGATTGGGTGGGCAGAGAATTTATCTGTGGCCTGCCCTCGATAATAAAGGCGAGGGGCTGGAGAGGCGGGTGGCAGAAACGCCGGAACATGGGTGCTGCTCTGAAAGTGTTCCTTAAAACGGCTCAAGACCCACGGTGTTCATCCCGAGAAAGAAAGTTTAACAGTTAACCGTGCCCCAACTATTTTGCGGCTTGTTCAAGATTAATTCGCAAAGTGCGGAGATCGTTGGTTAGGCGCGTAAATTCCGAAAGAGGCAATCCGGCGCTCTCAACAATACAGCGTGTCACATCTGCTGCCTTTTCTTTTAACGCTTGTCCTTTTTTTGTTAAGGCTACAATGACGCGTCGTTCGTCATTGTCAGACCGTCTTCGGGTGAGCAAGCCCATTGCTTCAAGCCTTTTAAGAAGTGGCGTTAACGTGCTGGTTTCTAGCGCGAGTTGTTCGCCCAAATGTCCGACAGTCACGCTATCACCCGCCCAAAGCGCTATCAGCACAAGATATTGCGGATAGGTCAGCCCCAGATCTTGGAGAAGGCCTCGATAGACGCGGTTGAATGCAAATCCAGTTGAATAGACCGCAAAACAAAGCAGTTCGTCGATATGGGGTGATGAGGGCAGGGGGGACCGCGACATATGTTCACTTTATATTGTACGCGATCATATCGCAAGCAGTTGACAAGCAGGTCAAAGTTTAATACTGCGTACACGATAATATCGTTCACAATATTAAATGGAGAAACCAGATGTCAGTTGATGCAAAATATACAACAAGAGCCACTGCAACAGGCGGGGGCCGTGACGGAAAGACAGCACTTTCCGATGGCACCATGGCATTGCAACTTACTGTTCCAAAAGAAATGGGTGGGCCCGGAGGCGATGGCGCCAATCCAGAAAAGCTGTTTGCCCTCGGCTATTCGGCGTGTTTTCTGGGCGCCCTGAGAGTGGCCTCTGCGCAAACCAAAATTCAGGTACATGAAGGATCAACCGTTACTGCAACGATTGGCATTGGTCCT
>JAYVPZ010000169.1:0-8356 GCA_043757105.1 Aestuariivirga sp.
CATCAGGCGGGGTTGCCGTGGATAATGAATTGGGATCAAGCTTTGCCATATCGGCAAGTTAGCAGAAAAATTGATGCTGTGAATGGTAGTCAAAAAGGACCCTCTCCCATCCTCCTTCGCTAATGCTACGGCGGGACGCGAGAAGGCTAATATTGTTAAGCCGTTGCCGCCGCAAATTTCAGTGATACGCCGTTCATGCAATAGCGCAGACCCGTTGGCTTTGGCCCATCGTCGAACACATGGCCAAAATGACCACCGCAGCGGCGGCAATGCACTTCGGTGCGGGTTGCGAACAATGTGTTGTCTTCTTTCTTGACCACTGCGTTCGGCATAACGTCAAAAAAGCTCGGCCAGCCTGTCCCACTGTCGAATTTCATATCAGATGAAAACGCGGCCAAATCACAACCAGCGCAATTGAATGTGCCCTTGCGGTGCTCATCCAACAGTTTTGATGTGAATGGACGTTCTGTGGATTCCTGACGCAGAACCGCAAAGGCTTCCGGCGACAGTGTTTTCTTCCACTCTTCTTCACTCTTGGTAACTTCAAAATCAGACGCAAAAGCATTGCGCGCAGCAAAGCCAAATGTCCCAAGCGAAATTCCAGCCAAACTTAAGAAACGACGATTCATTATTGTTCTCCTTTGATGCTTATAGATACGGGCTTTGAGAGTTTTGGACTATTCACAAGCAGGCACAAACCAATCAAACAAATGTGAGATTATCTCTCCTCCGCGTGACCAGATAGATTGGCTCCGGCACCACTTGGCAACCGCGCATAGAAGAATATCGAAATTAAACCGATAGCCGCCACCACGAAAAACGCCACCGCAAAATCAGCACTCATGAGTTGTTCGCTACCACGCACAAATTGCGAGGCCTCCAAAGTCAGCGCCGCCACAGCCACACCCAGCGCCATCGAAAGCTGCTGCGCCACTGTATAAATTCCATTGGCGCGGCCAACTTCCTCGGATGTCACATCTGCATAGGCAATGGAATTAAGGCTGGTAAATTGCATTGAGCGTAGCAATCCAGCTAACCAAAGAATGATCACCATCAAGATAAATGGCATGGACGGATAGAATAAACCGTTAAGCGCCATCATCACACTGGCCGCAATGCCGTTAACAATCAGCAACTGCCGGTAGCCCCACCGCTTCAAGCTCTGTGCCGCAAACAATTTCATCATGGCAGCACCCAGAGCCGACGCACACGTGATACTGCCAGATTCAAACGCCGAGAACCCAAAACCAAGCTGTAACATTAGTGGCAAGAGAAACGGAACGGCACTGGCCGATACTCGAAAAAACATGCCCCCCATAATACTGATGCGCAATGTTTGGACTCGGAGCATTGAAAGATCAAGAATTGGATTGCTGACTTTTTGTGCATGACGCACATATGCCCATATCAGCGTGGCCCCGGCCAATATCATTCCAAAAATTATCGGTACTGGAAATATCCCCTGCCCCAGCTCGGTCATACCAAAGACGGTGAGCGACAAACCCAAACCGGAAAGCATAAAGCCTTTGATATCCAAAGGCGCGATGTTCTCATCTTTCATATTGGGCATCAACCACGTGGCCAGCGCAATTCCCAATATGCCGAACGGTAAATTCATCAAGAATATCCAGCGCCAGTGAAAATACGTGGTGATAAATCCCCCAATAGGCGGCCCCAGCAGCGGGCCGATCAAAGCGGGCACAGTCAACCACGCCATCGCATTCACATATTCAGATTTGGGCACAGTCCGCAGCATCACGATGCGCCCGACTGGAACCATCAAAGCCCCGCCAAAGCCCTGCACCGCCCGCGCCGCCACCAAGTATTCCAGCGAGTGCGCAAGGCCACAAGCCAGTGAAGCCAAAGTAAAAATCGCCACCGCAATCCGAAAAACCATTTGTGCCCCAAACCGATCCGCCATCCAAGACGATATTGGCAAAAACACAGTGAGGCTTAAAAGATATGTCGTGAACGCCAGTTTCAACGCGACTGGGTTAGTTCCCAAATCTGCCGCGATCGCCGGAAGCGAAGTCGCAATTACGGTCGAGTCCATATTTTCCATAAACAGCGCCGAAGCAAATACGAGGGGCAGAATCCGATTTGGTGAAATCATTCAGCAGCCATAGCATGTGGCACAAATGCCGCACCTCAAATTTTAAGAAATGCCATGCTTCCAAAGCAGCGCACGATTGCAATATACAGAAGGGCTGTGCTGCTATTTCGCGCCTGCACCGATTCTGATGCGCCGGGTTTTGCGTGTCACCATGTGTAACTCATGATCAAATGGTTCTTCAGCTGGCTAGAACGCCGCGTCGATAGTTTTCCTTTGGATGACCCGTCTATGCCAGATCCATCGACGTGGGGATTTATCCGCCATTATACAAAACCGTTTTTGCCATTGCTTATCGTTGGCTTTTTTCTATCGGTTATCATTGCGGTGATCGAAGTGCGCGTGTTCGCCTATTTGGGAACACTGGTTGACACGCTGAACATCGCCAACCGCGAAACGTTTTGGCAAGAGAATAAGTGGCAGCTATTGGCCTATGGTGGCATCGCAATGTTGATTAAGCCGATGCTCAATTTCATGGCAGACTCAATTGAAAACCAAGGCCTGCGGGGCAATTATGCCATGCGCATCCGCTGGATGGCTCATCGCTATATGCTGCGCCAATCGATGGAATTTTTTCATAATGAATTTGCAGGTCGCGTGGCCACGAAGGTGATGCAAGCGGCTTTGGGCGTGCGCGATGTAGTGATGAAGCTCACACAGGTGATCGCTTGGGTCGTTGTGTTCTTCCTCACAGCGCTTGCCTCTTTCGCAGCAAATGATTTGCGGCTGACCATTCCGTTGCTCGTGTGGCTTGTGCTTTACCTGATCACACTGACCTATTTCGTACCAAAACTCGGCAAGATGGCCGAGGCTCAGGCTGATGCGCGCTCCGTGGTCACTGGTCGCATTGTCGACACTTACACTAATATGCAAACAGTAAAGCTCTTCGCCCATACATCGCGTGAAGACGGCTACGCCAAACAAAGCATGCAGTGGATGTTGAAAACTGTTTTCAATTCCATGCGCACTTCAACTGCCATGAATACCGTGTTGGAAATCATCAATGCTTTTCTGCTTGCTTCCACCGCCGCCATGGCCACATGGTTGTGGTATCAAAACGCAATCACCGTCGGCGCCATCGCATTCTCCGTCGGCCTCGTTTACCGCATGCTCGGCATGGCCCATTGGATGATCTGGGAAACGGCTGGATTGTTTGAAGATTTCGGCGTGGTGAAAGACGGCGTTGAAGTGATCTCGCGCCGACACGCTGTGAAAGATGCACCGAATGCCAAGCCGTTGGTCGTAACCAACGGCGATGTCGTTTTCGATCAACTTCATTTCAATTATGGTCAATCAATTTCCAAGCGCGGCCATGATGTGATTGATGGGTTCAACCTCACAGTCAAACGCGGTGAAAAAGTTGGTCTCGTTGGAAGGTCAGGTGCGGGTAAATCGACACTCGCAAATTTGCTGCTGCGTTTTTATGATGTGGGCTCCGGCTCTATCACCATCGACGGTCAGAACATTGCAGACGTGCAACAGGAAACCTTGCGGGCTGCCATCGGCGTGGTCACACAAGACACATCCCTGCTCCATCGTTCCGTGCGCGATAACATCGCTTACGGCAAACCTGACGCAACGATTGAACAAGTGATGGCAGCGGCCGAAAAAGCTCATGCCGAAGAGTTCATTGATAATCTGGTTGATCCAAACGGTCGCAAAGGTTTGGAAGCTCATGTGGGTGAGCGCGGTGTCAAACTATCGGGCGGCCAACGCCAACGCATCGCCATTGCCCGTGTGCTTTTGAAAAATGCACCGATCCTAATATTGGATGAAGCGACATCAGCGCTCGATTCCGAAGTTGAAGCGGCTATCCAAGAAAACCTCTACACCTTGATGGAAGGCAAAACCGTAATCGCCGTGGCCCACCGTCTGTCCACCATCGCGGCCATGGACCGCTTGATCATTATGGACAAAGGCAAGATCGTCGAGGAAGGCAACCACAAAGAATTGCTCAAGAAAAAGAATGGCCTCTATGCCAGCCTGTGGAAGCGTCAGTCGGGCGGGTTCTTGGTAGAGGATGCCTTGGAGGCGGCGGAATAAGAAACAAATTTTCGCCATAACTCGGCATCAAAGCACTGAACTTCGAGGGGCAATTTATGAAATCAGTTTTAATCTTCGCTACGGCCATCTCTGTGCTTTTGGCGGGTTGCTCCACCAATCTATTTACCGGTGATCTGCAACCTTCCAAAACTGCGCTGGGTGCGGCCACGGGCGCCATCGTCGGCGGAGTGATTGGCATGGCGACTGCGGGGTCACGCAAGGCGGCGCTGATCGGTGCTGGCATTGGCGCACTCGCAGGCGGCGGCATTGGCGCTTATATGGATAGTCAGGAATTAAAATTGCGCGATCAGCTGGAGGGCACTGGGGTGTCTGTTGCGCGTGTCGGCGACAGCATTGTTCTCAACATTCCATCGAACATCACATTTGATTCTGATCGAGCCGAATTGAAACCTCAGTTTGACACAATACTAAACTCCGTCGCCGCCATTTTCAAAGAATACAAACAAACCCTGATCGACGTGGTTGGCCACACAGACTCGTCTGGCAATCCGGAATACAATTATGATCTCTCGCGCCGCCGCGCCGCTGCTGTCGCTCAATATCTCTCTTCACAGCGGCTTGGCGCAAGCCGCTTCTCTGTTGAAGGCCACGGCGATAAAGATCCAGTTGCCTCGAACGCAACAAAGTCTGGCAAGGCCATGAACCGCCGCGTTGAGATTACAATTTTGCCGCTGACATAAACGTCGGCTTGCGCTAACAGGCGCAAATGTCTTTAACCCGCGTCACCCTTACCATCGGTAATTTAAGTCACGAAGCCGCGCATGCGTTGTCCGAACAAATCGAAAATGATTTTCGGATTGATCCTGTGGTTGTAACAATAAACGAAACTGATGAAGCCAAAGCGTTATGGGAAACTGTGGCTTGGTTTGAAACGTACGAACTGGCACATGAAGCCCGCATCACTTTGAACGAACCCGACGCCATCATCGCCAATGTGCCCGATCTTGATTGGGTCAAGCGCTCGCTTGAAGGTTTGGCCCCAGTGGCGGCAGGTCGGTTTTTTCTCCATGGGTCGCATGATCGCCAAGTGCGCCGTGCTGGTGGCATTTCCTTGGAGATTGATGCTGGCACCGCGTTTGGCACTGGCCATCATGGAACCACGTCAGGCTGCCTTGAGGCTTTAGACGATATTCTGAAGCGTCATCGCCCACGTCGGATTTTGGATTTGGGTTGCGGCACTGGGGTTCTGGCTATCGCCGCATCACAGGCTTTAAAGACGAAATCATTGGCAACCGAAATTGATCCTGAGGCAGTGCGTGTGACGATGAACAACGCTGCTCTCAATGGTGTGAAGCCCCTGCTCCGTGGCCAGACGGCTGCTGGCCTGCACCATTCAAGCATCCGCCAGAACGCCCCCTACGATTTGATCTTCGCAAATATTTTAGCCCGGCCATTGGCAATGCTTGCCCCTGGCTTGTGCAATATTCTCGCATCAGGTGGACATTTGATATTGTCAGGACTGACCTATGATCAAAAACGTTGGATTGCTGCCTGCTATCAAAATCGCGGGCTGACCATTGCCAAAACCATCCGCAAAGAAAACTGGTTGGCCATCGTCATGACCAAACCCTAAAATAAACAAATGCCCCGCGCGGTTTAGCGCGGAGCGTATTTTAGTTAGTTTCTAATATCCCAATTGGGAAAACTATTAGTGGCCCCAAACACGGTTTGTGATATCACCACGTGTCACGCCAATATCGGACAAAAGGCGATCATCCAGCTGGTGCAGTTGGCGTTCGGCGCGGCTACGGGCCCAAAAACCTTTAACCTTACCCATAAGGCCATTATGTGTGCCTGAAACACGCGATGTTTCACGATCTGTTGCAATTATAGTCATTTTTTTAATCTCCTACTTAGGCCTTCGCCCCTCATTTATAATTGTGCGACGCACAATTCAATCTCACTTCCAGCCAAAATCGCTTTAAAAATCACTTTCGCATGCAAATTTAGCATGACGCATTTTTGAACGTTATTTCAACTGAAGAAATTCAACAGCTACTTACATAGATATGAATTGTGGCTATTTTTTTACAGAAACTACTTTCTAGAAAGAAATTTCTCATCGACCAACTTGATCGTTTCACTGTCCTAAAGAGGTAAATGAATGGTTAAAAGTTCATTTCTCATGCAAAATACGCATAGATATATTGCCGCATCGCACAAAAATGCATGACTCAAGCTAAAACTTGTCGAAAGAGTCAGAATTTGTCTTAGGTCAGGGCGGATGCTATCCAAAGCGGATCTCCATCTGAATGAAGTGACCCCATGAAATCCAAGATTTATAACACCGCGAAACGCCTTTCCGCACTTCGTGCAATTCTCAACAAGCAAAATCTAAATGGGTTCGTCATTCCGCGCCAAGACGAGTTTCAGGGTGAATATGTGGCGGCCTATGCCGAGCGCTTGAATTGGTTGACAGGTTTTGCGGGTTCTTGGGGTGTAGCGATTGTGACTGCAAAGAAGGCCGCGATATTTGTCGATGGTAGGTACACAGTTCAAGTGCGCGAACAAGTGGATGCCAAACTGATCACACCACAACATTTGACCGATGAACCGCCAACCAAGTGGATCGAAGCAAATTTGGAGAAAGGTGATCGCCTAGGCTTCGACCCATGGTTGATTACCTCTGGTGAAGCCCAGCGCTTGGCTGCGGCTTGCGAAAAAGTGGGAGCAAAGCTGGTTCCTGTGCCGAAAAATCTGATCGATCTTATCTGGGCCGATCAACCGGCACGACCGAAAAATCTATTAAGCGTGCAACCACTGCAATTTGCTGGTCGCAGTGTGAAAGATAAATTGGCGGATATGTCGAAGGCGTTAATTAGCTCGGGCGCTGATGCTGCGGTGTTAGCGGAACCATCTTCCGTGTCTTGGGTGCTGAACATTCGCGGTGACGACGTACCTTTCACGCCTGTAGTGTTAGCCTATGCCATTTTGCACAAAAAGGGGAAAGCCGAACTCTTCGTCGATAAATCAAAACTGCCAGATGATGTGCGCGACCATTTGAAAACGACGGCGATCATTCGTAAGCCGGAAGAATTAACTGTTGCACTGAAATCACTGGGCAAGAAAAAAGCTAAAGTTCTGATCGATGCAACGTCTGCGCCCGAAATTGTGCGTGGCGCCTTGAAATCTTCTGGCGCTAACATTGTTGAAGGCCAAGACCCTTGCACTATGCCCAAAGCTTGCAAGAACAAGAACGAGCTGAATGGTGCCCGAGCAACACAATTGCGCGATGGTGTGGCGCTTTCAAATTATTTGCATTGGCTCTCAGTTGAAGCACCGAAAGGTCTGCTCACCGAAGCGACAGCTGCTGATCGTTTGACAGCGTTCAGAAATGACACGGGTGTTTTGCTGGACCTTTCGTTCAGTACAATTTCAGCCTCTGGCCCCAACGCCGCCATTCCGCATTATCATGTTGATCCAGACAATTGCCGGGCGATCAATAACAATGAAATTTATCTCATCGATTCTGGCGGCCAATATCAGGATGGTACGACCGATGTAACCCGCACAGTCATTATTGGTCAGCCTACGGATGAAATGAAGGATCGTTTTACGCGCGTGCTCAAAGGCATGATTGCGATTTCGACGATTTGTTTTCCAAAGGGCACAACCGGTGGCCATATCGACGTGTTGGCGCGGGCTGCATTATGGAAGGCGGGGTTGGATTTTGATCATGGCACAGGTCATGGGGTGGGCTCGTATCTCTCAGTACATGAAGGCCCTGCCCGAATCAGCAAGGCCGGAAATGTGGCGCTTCAATCTGGCATGATTTTGTCGAATGAACCGGGCTATTACAAAGCGGGTCATTATGGCATTCGCATTGAAAACCTTTTGATTGTGAAAGAACCTGAAGATATTAAGGGCGGCGAAAGACCGATGTTGAGTTTCGAGACTGTAACCTTTGCGCCAATTGATCGAAACTTGATCGATACGAAATTGTTGACGCGTGAAGAATTGCAATGGCTTGATGCCTATCATTCCAAAGTGCTGAAAGATGTGGGCAACCGGATGGATGGTGCGGCGGCAGAATGGATGAAAAACGCCTGCGCACCCATGAGCCACCATTAAAACACACCAACCGCCGTCATTCCGGAAAAGGGCGTATGGTAGACTCACATCCGAAGTGCAACAGATGTTTTCTAAATAGCTCGGCTGGAGTTTTGAAGCCAAGGCATTTTC
>JAYVPZ010000170.1:0-2165 GCA_043757105.1 Aestuariivirga sp.
AAGCATGTGGCATGATAATCCACCTCCTTGCCTCATTGAATCATGCTTCAACTGATTTGCGAATCCTAAATCGATTCAAACTGAAAATGTGATGCTCTAACCCACAGACCAACGCATTCACATGTAGCACCATCATTAACATAGCGACCAATGCCACTATGAAAAGCGTGGTCAATGTCAACCGCGCGTCGGTTACGAACATGCTGAACAATTCAGCCAAAACGTCTTTTAAAATTCCCATCAAGCCTGTCCTATCGTGCGTTGAGTGCAGTGAAACGACTTTTTAGATTTTGTGCAGTTATCAAACCGACAGTCAAAAACATTGCGGCAAAGGCGGCATTCCAAACTCCCCAAGAGATCGGTTCCATTTTTAAACTCTTGCGGCCTTTTTAGGCTTCAACACTTTGCCTTCGCCCATATGCATCCGCAAAGCGGCCTGTTCGTCAGCGCTCATGTGAAGCCCAAGTTTCGAGCGCCGCCATAAAATATCATCAGCAGAAGTAACCCATTCATTTTTACACAAAAATTCGACTTCGCGTTCACTGACCGGGCCAAAGAATCGCCCTAGGTCGGATGCAAAACGGGCATCGCCCATTATCTTGTCAATCTCCGTGCCATAAGCTTTAAACATACGTACTACATTGGCGGGCTTGAGAAAAGAATAGGCCTTCTTCTTTGCCTCAATGTATTGAGCAACGTCAGCGACGCGAATGTCACCACCCGGCAGATGCGCATGGCGGTTCCACGGTGCGGTTGCATTTGGAAAGAAGGCCGCCAATTTTTCCAAGGCATGTTCCGCCAATTTGCGTGATGTTGTGATCTTGCCGCCAAACACTGAGAGGAGCGGCGCTTGGCCTTCGAGCTGATCGACTTTCAAAACATAATCACGCGTAGCTTCTTGGGCTTTGCTCGCACCATCATCATAAAGCGGTCGAATGCCTGAATAGGCCCAACGCACCATTTCATGCGTAACAGTTCTTTTGAAATATTCACTGACCGCCGACAAAAGGTAATCGGTCTCAGCCTGCGTAATTTCTGGTTTACCCGGATCGCCCTGATGGTCTTCGTCCGTCGTTCCGATTAAAGTGAAATTATTTTCGTAAGGAATCGCAAAACAAATACGTCCATCTGCATTTTGAAAAATGTAACAACGATCATGGTCATAAAGTTTATCAACCACAAGGTGACTGCCCTTCACCATTCGAATTTTATCAGGATCATTGCGGCCAATCACAGCACTCAGAACTTCGCTAACCCAAGGCCCTGCAGCATTGAGCAATACTTTGGCTTCTATCGTTTCTGAGCTTCCGTCAGAGGAAACGATATCAATGCTCCAGCCACCATCAATCCGGCGTGCCGATTTTACCTTTGTGCGTGTCCGAATAATCGCACCTCTATTTGCAGCGTCACGCGCATTCAAAACCACAAAGCGTGAATCTTCTACCCAGCAATCGGAATATTCAAATGCTTTGGTATAATCTTCTTTGAGTGGTTTGCCTGTCACGTCCGTCGTCAAATCAACACTACGCGTCGCAGGCAAAATTTTGCGACCACCCAAGTGATCATACATAAACAAGCCCAGTCTAATTAGCCAACGCGGGCGCAATCCTTGGTGATGAGGCAGAATGAATCGCAACGGCCAGATGATGTGCGGTGCTGATTTGAGGAGCACTTCACGCTCAATCAATGCTTCACGCACCAAACGAAACTCATAATGCTCAAGATAACGAAGTCCGCCGTGAATAAGTTTAGTTGAAGCTGATGATGTTCCTGAAGCAAGATCATTCATCTCGGCCAGAAAGACTTTGATGCCGCGCCCAGCAGCATCCCGCGCAATGCTGCATCCGTTTATGCCACCACCAATAATGAAAAGATCATACATCATGATGCTAACGCTTCAATTGTGATTTCGGATTGCGCACCTACCACATCAATTTGAACGCCCTTATGTTTGCAGAGTTCGATGATTGAATCAGGAGGTTGAGTGTCTGTCACGAATACATCGACTTGAGAAAGATGACCAATGCGCACGGGTGCTGAGCGCGAAAATTTCATGCCGTCAGAGACCAAAATCACATTGCGCGAATTCTGCATGATGGCTTGAGCTGCCCGCACTTCGCGGTAGTCAAAGTCGAGCAACGCCCCATCATCATCAATTGCTGACA
>JAYVPZ010000171.1:0-2165 GCA_043757105.1 Aestuariivirga sp.
GGCGCCAAACATGTGCCGGTGATGATCCACCGCGCGATCTGCGGATCGATGGAACGGTTCTTAGGCATTTTGATTGAGAACTACGCTGGCCATTTCCCATTGTGGCTGGCCCCGTTGCAAGTGATGGTGGCTCCTATTACGAGCGACGCAGATGATTATGCCGTTGAAGTGCGCACCCAACTCCGCGCCTTGGGCCTTCGTGCTGATGCTGATTTGCGCAATGAAAAGATCAACTACAAAGTTCGCGAGCATTCGCTGGCGAAAGTTCCGGTGATCTTGGCGGTGGGCAAACGCGAGATGGAAGAGAAGACGGTTTCAATTCGCAGATTGGGTTCGCAGGATCAGAAGGTTGCAACACTGGCCGATACGCTGGCGGCACTGGTGAAGGAAGCGATGCCACCGGATTTGAGGTGATACTGCTTCTACCTCATCCAATCATTCAGGCCTCGGGAAACAATAGCCCGAGTTTGGACGGGCTGACTCCTTTTTATTCTATGAACCTGAGTTTCTGCTGTTTCTTTGCAGACGCTACATTTCCAGAGCCCGTCCTCGACAACCGAAAGCCGATTAATTTTGCCATTGCTTCCGTAGCAGTGCGCACAATACGCTGAGTCTTGTTTGTTTCCTTCGACGAAACGATAAAAAACCGGATCTTCAAATACTAATTCGTCTTTGAGTTCGGTTGATTTTTTTAGCACCCCGAGTTCTTCTTTGAGCGAAAGATTGTCTTGTTTCAAAGCGAGATTTTCTTCTTTTACCGTTAGCAATACTTCACGTAATGAGAGCAATGCCTCCTGTGCTTCGATGTTCGCGCTGCTTTTGACCATCTTTGAGACACGATCAAACAATGTTAGCGCCGAATTTATCGCAGGTATAGCGACAGCAATTTCACCAATGGCCATAGTACAACTCCTGATCCGAGCAAGGAACATATATCGAACAGTTAGTTCGTGCAAATACAAAGTAGATTTCAAAAGTTATGCACAGCGCCCATGCATTTTATTTCCTTTTGTTTACAGCCGTCATTTCGGAAAAGGGTGGGATTTGCTTTAGCAAAGCATGAGTCTTTTATCTGGAATCGAACTATCGTTCCGTTTGGCAAAAGCCCAAAGTTGGATTCCGTGTCGCGCCTTCGCCGCTCAACGGCTTGCACAGAATGACGGTGTGGGGTCTATGAAGTCGCCTTTCTAAAAACTTCCTCAACCCATCTGTTAAGACTCATACCTTTCGACTTCGCTGCAAGAGCAGACTTCGCGTGAGTTTCAGGATCAATACGAAGCATCATTTTGCCAGAATATGGTCTATTGGGTTGTTTCCCAGTTTCTTCACAAAATGCGAGGTAATCATCAACTGAGACTTTGAAGGCTGTTTTGATTTGCTTCAAAGACGTGCCATGGAAACTAATTATGTCATTGATCGCAATGATACGACCCACGAGCAGATCATCTTCTGCTTCGTAAACAATACTGGCGTAATAGCCCTTATATTGGATTGTGTTCATGATTGCATTTTATGATATCATTTTTAAATTGTAAATCGCTTAATATTAGAAAACCGATTTGAAGGTTGGAGCGTAAGCGTTGATATGACAAAACATATCATCATCGGCGGGACAGGCGGGATTGGGGCGGCGGTGGCGCGGTTGCTCCTTGCTGCTGGCAATGACATTCATTTGATCGCGCGCGACGAGGGGCGGCTTTCGGTGCTTGCTTCGGAATTGGGTGCCTCTTTCGCGGTGGCGGATGTTCAGGATAGGACTTCTTTGGAGGCAGCTATTCTCGCGGCAGGGCCAGCTATTGATGGCCTATGCTATGCGGCGGGCACGATAAACCTAAAGCCGGTTCATCGCCTCACTGACGCTGATGCGTTGCGAGATTTTGAGATTAATGCTTTGGGTGCGTTCCGTGCGGTTCAGGTGACTTTGCCGCTTCTGAAGGCTTCGGCGCAGGCGACGGCTTCTGTGTTGTTATTTTCTACCGTTGCAGTGGCGCAGGGTTTTACGGCGCATGCGTCTGTCTCCATGGCAAAGGGTGCTATTGAAGGCCTAACCCGCGCACTGGCCGCCGAGCTTGCGCCCAAGATCCGCGTGAATGCGATTGCGCCATCACTCACACGTACGCCCTTGGCCAGCGCGCTCACTTCAAATGAAACGATGGCAAATACAA
>JAYVPZ010000172.1:0-2159 GCA_043757105.1 Aestuariivirga sp.
GACACGCAACAGATGCGGTTGATCACGCGGGTTGCGCGCCTGCACCACATGCAAGGTTTGAGACAAGGCGAAATTGCTGAAACTCTTGAGATTTCCCAGGCCAGCGTTTCGCGCTTTCTCGCCCTTGCAGAAGAGCATGGCATTATCCGAACAATTGTTGTGCCACCTGAAGGGCTTTATCCCGAACTTGAGGACGGGTTGGCCGAGGCTTACGGACTGCAAGCTGTTTATGTGGTTGACATCACGGCACGGGAAAGTGGTGTTGAACTGATCCTTGGAGCCGCGGCAGCGCGTTGTTTGTCAGCTGAATTAAAAGGCGGCCCGGTTCTAGGACTCACGTCTTGGAGCGCCACTCTTCGTGAAATGGCGCGGCAGATGGAACCACGTGCTGGCAGTGGCATAAAGCGTGTTGTTGAATTGCTCGGCGATCTTGGTTCACCACGCTTACAACACGAAGCAGCACTCGCCACCCAACAGGTTGCAAGAGCTTTTGATGCCGAGCCAGTTTATCTCCGAACACCGGGCGTTATTCCAAGTGCGCAATTGCGCAGTGTTGCTCTAGCGGACGTGCATGTTCAAAGCGCATTGAAGTTGATGGATAAGATTGATGTAGCCCTTGTTGGTATTGGACCCGCAGACATTCATGGATATTTAGAATCGGGCGACAACTTCTTTACAGCGCAACAATTGGCCGAGGTGCGGGCTGCAGGTGCTGTGGGGCAACTGCATCAACGTTTTATCAATGCGGCCGGTGAGGCTGTACCCACTTCGCTTGATGAATGCGTTGTTGGCATCACGCTTGCGCAATTACGCAAGGTACCGCGGAAGATTTCAGTGGCAGGCGGTGCGGGCAAACACGCGGCCATTGCTGCAGCACTGAATGGAAAATGGATAGACGTACTCGTTACCGACATCAACACGGCACATCATTTGATGGCCAATTACACGAAAGGAAAAGCATGACAATTCCCAATGATTTACTTCTCGAAATGCAGCGGCGCATGTTGCGCATTCGTTATTTCGATGAACGCGCCTCCAAGATGGTCAAGCGCGGCGAAATTCCAGGCACGGTTCACACCTCCATTGGGCAAGAAGCCCAAGTTGTGGGTGCCACCATGGCGCTGGGCGACGGCGACTATATGACCGGCAACCACCGCAGTCATGGCCACCCCATCGGCAAAGGCGCAGCGCTAGGGCCTTTAATGGCCGAGCTTGTCGGTAAAGCTTGGGGCGTATGCCAAGGCAAAGGCGGCTCCATGCATTTAGCGGATTTCAAAGTGGGTAGTCTTGGCGAGTCTGGTATTGTGGGTTCATCAATTCCAATTGCAACAGGTGCAGCACTCTCCAGCAAAGTGCTGGGCAACGGCAAGGTGTCATTGGCTTTCTTCGGAGATGGCGCGGCCAATCAGGGCTGTCTCTATGAAGCCATGAATCTTGCATCAGTGTGGAAATTACCAATCGTGTTTTTATGCGAAAACAACCAATATGCATTGTCCACACCAGCTCACACTGTGACAGCAGGTGTGCTGGCCAATCGCGCAGCAGGTTTTGATATGCCGGGTATTCGCGTTGAAGACGGGCAGAGCGTGCTGACGGTATATGAAGCTGTGCGAACAGCAGTAGACCGCGCGCGTGCCGGCAAAGGCCCAAGCTTTGTTGAAGTTGTAACTTACCGTTTCAACGAGCATTCTGAAGGTTTGCGTTTAGCAGTTGATTACCGCGACGCTGAGCTAAAGGCCTCTTGGTTAAAGCGCGATCCAATCAAACTTTTCCGCGCTCATATGCTTGAGCAAGGTGTGGCCGATGAAGCAACTCTGGCGGGCCTTGAGGCAGATGTGATGGCGGAAGTAGATGCCTCCGTCCAATTCGCCAATGACAGCCCATACCCAGAACTATCGGTTGCATTCAAAGACATTTATACAGAACCTTTCGGAGCAACATCATGACCATTACAAGTTACTTGGGTGCCATCGGTGAGGCACAGCGCGAGGCCATGGCGGCCGACAGCCGCGTCATCATCATGGGTGAAGATGTGGAGGCCAATGTTTATGGCACCATGGGCGGCGGCAAGTCACGCGCCGACAAGGGCGACTTCTTGCAGATGTTTGGTGCCAACCGCATTCGCAACACGCCGATCTCGGAAGAGGTGATGGTGGGTG
>JAYVPZ010000173.1:0-8324 GCA_043757105.1 Aestuariivirga sp.
CTGCATGGGGGATCTCTCCGTGGGTTGCTTTCACAACACCCCATGAATCACATCAAAACTGATTTGAGAATCCCCCACCCTTATCCGTAACTCGGGTTATTAAGATTATCCTTTCGGCTCGATAAATATGAATTTTTCATGCCCTATGACTAGTTTCTGAAAACTGTGGCTACGGGTGTCTTTTGGACTACATTCCCCAGTCTTGGCTCACAAAGCTGTCACTTGACCGTCATTGCAGCCTAAACTAGGTATGTTTCATGCACTTTAATAAAATTCAGCCAATGGTCAACGCGCTTTTAGGCGTGCTCGTTGTACTTTCGCTAATGTTTGCCCCGGTTCAAGCCTCAAATTTGGTTGCACTAACGAACATGTCTGGCACGATGGCCAGCATGAATATGGCTGGTTGCAAAGAGCAACCCTGTCCATGTGAAAAAACCAAGGCTCCGTGCGAGATGAAATTTGGTTGTGCAATGGCATGTGTATATTTCCAAGCCTCTGTGAACCCTTCGCACTCAGAAACCATAACCTATCACGATAATATGGTTTTCGCTTTCGACAGCAATTCATTGTTGTCTTTTGAAGTCGTGCCATTCCGACGACCGCCGCGCATTTAAACTCCTGAATCAAACAGCCTAATGGGTGGTGCTATGCGCCGCCTCAATTCCTGTATTCACGAGGTACTACCATGCGCTTTCTATTGCGAAGTGTTCTTGCGATTTTGCTTATTGCCTTTGGCGGTGTTGGCGGTTTTCTGGCCGCTACCAAGTATAAATCCCAACTGTCGGTATTTGCCGACCAGCTTCAAATGGCTGACTCAATACCGCCATCTACAGGGCCAAAAGTCCTTTTCTACCGCGATCCGATGGGCCTGCCTGAAATCTCGCCGATTCCTAAAAAAGACTCCATGGCGATGGATTACTTGCCTGTTTATGGGGGCGATGCGTCAGCACCACCCCAGCCAGCAGATGATAAAAAGATTTTGTTCTACCGCGACCCGATGGGTGATCCCGTCATTTCACCAGTCCCCAAGAAAGATTCGATGGGGATGGATTATTTGCCAGTCTATGAGAGTGAAGCAGCCATGCCTGCGCCTCCTGCGCCTTCAGCGGGTGAACAGAAAATTCTGTATTACCGCAACCCCATGGGCTTGCCGGATACGTCACCCGTTCCCAAGAAGGATTCAATGGGGATGGATTATATAGCTGTCTATGATGAAGAAAGTGGAGCGGCGTCTGATCCTGCAACTGTCAAAGTGTCTGTCGAAAAAGTCCAACGTGCAGGTGTGGTTTCGGAGGCGGCTGAGATGCGGCAATTGGCCGATGCCATTCATGTGCCAGGCACCGTGCAGCTTGATGAGCGCTTAGAGCGTTCGATAACCATGCGAGCGGAGGGATTTGTCGAGAAAGTCTATGCCAGCACAACGGGCCAGACGGTGAAAGCTGGGGAGCCACTGTTTCGCATTTACAGTCCGGAGATCGTGCAAGCAATTGTGAACTACCGTATTGCCATTGAACAAGGTGGGAAGGAAGGTGGTATGCGTAAATTGCTCAACCTTGGTATTCCCTTAGAAATCATCAAGTCAATGCCGACCAAGGGCGATATTCCTTTGTCGATGGATTGGCCGTCACCTGTTGCTGGTGTGCTGATGAAGAAGAACATTATGGTCGGTGCCCGCGTTATGCCCGGCGATGAAATTTATCGTTTGGCAGACGTATCAACGGTCTGGGTTATGGCCGACGTGCCAGAGCAGGATGTTGGACGTGTGAAGCCCGGCGATGAGGCACAGATTACGGTGCGGGCGTTTCCGGGCGAAAAATTTATGGGTAAGGTCGCCTTCATCTTGCCTGAACTGAAAGCCGAAACGCGCACAGCACAGGTGCGCATTGAACTCGCTAATCCTGGACACAAACTGCTTCACCAAATGTTTGCCGATGTCACTATCGCATCAGGTGGCAATGATCCTGTTTTAGCGATCCCCACCTCCGCCATTATCGATAGCGGCTTACGCAAAGTTGCCATTGCTGATTTGGGTGAAGGTCGTTTTGCACCGCGTGAGATTGAAACAGGGCGAATAGGCGATGGTTATGTCGAAGTGCTGTCAGGTCTAAACGACGGCGACAAAGTCGTCACCCGTGCCAACTTCCTGATTGATGCTGAGAGCAATCTTAAGTCGGCCATTACGGCGCTAACAGCTGAAGTAGGAAAGAAGCCATGATTGGCCGGATCATCGAATGGTCGGCCCGCAATGTTATGTTGGTGATGATCGGTGCTGCGTTTCTGACGCTTGCTGGGCTCTATGCGGTCAAGACAACACCGCTTGATGCAATCCCCGACCTTTCGGATACGCAGGTGATTGTGTACACCGAATATGCGGGCCAAGCCCCGCAGGTAGTGGAAGATCAAGTTACTTATCCGCTCACTACATCCCTGCTCAGTGTGCCGCGTTCCAAAGTGGTGCGTGGGTTTTCATTCTTTGGTGTTTCATTTGTTTACATTATTTTTGATGATGGAACTGATCCCTATTGGGCGCGGTCACGGGTTCTCGAATATCTTAATGCCGCGACGCGCCGCTTGCCATCTGGTGTCACGCCAACGCTTGGGCCTGATGCCACGGGTGTTGGTTGGGTTTACCAATATGCCTTGACGGGCAAAGGGCTTGATCTTGCCAATTTACGCTCAACACAAGATTGGCGCATGCGCTATGCGGTGGCTAAGGCCGAAGGCATTGCGGAAGTTGCCAGTGTTGGTGGCTTCGTTAAGCAATACAGCATTGTGGTTGATCCACGTAGGTTACAATCTCTGGGCCTGTCGCTCAAAACTATCCGTGATGCCATCCGTGACAGCAATATGGATGTGGGTGGACGCAGCATTGAAATTGCCGAAACAGAATACGCAATCCGTGGTCGTGGCTATTTCCGCGACACAAAAGATATTGAAGCCATAGTGGTGCGCGCATCAGGTGGAACACCTGTGCTTTTGAAAGATGTGGCGCGTGTTGAACTTACTCCTGACGAACGGCGTGGTGTTACTGAACTCAATGGTGAAGGTGAGGCTGTAGGTGGCATAGCCATTCAACGTTATGGCGAGAATGCGCTCACGGTGATTGACAGCGTCAAGGCCCGTATCGAAGAGATCAAGCCCAGCCTGCCCGCAGGCACTGAGGTTCAGACCGTCTATGATCGTTCTAATTTGATTGAGCGGGCCATTGAAACGCTGAAACATACGCTTCTTGAGGAGAGCGCTATTGTGGCGGCTGTCTGCATCATCTTCTTGCTCCACGTGAGAAGCGCACTGGTAGCCATCATAATGTTACCCGTTGGTATCTTAATTGCCTTCATATTGATGCGTATGTTGGGCCTCTCCTCAAATATTATGAGCCTTGGCGGCATTGCAATAGCTATTGGTGCCATGGTGGATGCGGCCATCGTCATGATTGAGAATGCCCACAAACATCTGGAGCGGGCCGACCCCGCTAAGCCGCGCATTGACATCATGGTTGAAGCAGCAAAGGAAGTAGGGCCAGCGCTTTTCTTCAGCTTGCTGATTATCACAGTGTCATTCCTCCCGATTTTCACGCTAGAGGCGCAAGAAGGACGGCTGTTCAAACCGCTGGCTTATACCAAAACATTTTCGATGGCAGCGGCGGCTTTCCTTTCCGTCACACTGGTTCCTGCTTTGATGATTTTATTTGTGCGCGGCCGTATTATCCCCGAGCGAAAAAACCCGTTGAATCGCTTTCTGATCTGGATTTACAGGCCAGTCATTTGGGGTGTTCTCAGGGCAAAGACATTAACTGTTGTTCTGGCACTCATCATTCTCGGCGCAAGCTATTGGCCAGCCAAACAGCTGGGCACCGAGTTCATGCCGAATCTGAATGAGGGTACGTTGTTCTATATGCCAATAACCTTGCCCGGCATTTCGATTACCAAGGCCACTGAACTTTTACAAACACAGAACAAAATCATCAAGTCGTTTCCCGAAGTGGAATCGGTGTTTGGAAAGCTTGGTCGCGCTGGCACCGCGACTGATCCCGCACCCACAGAAATGATGGAAACTATCGTCAACCTCAAACCGAAGGAACAATGGCGGCCCGGCCTCACAGTGGATTCACTTATTGCCGAAATGGATAAGTCCCTGCAATTCCCCGGCGTGTCTAATGCGTGGACAATGCCGATCAAGGCCCGCATCGACATGCTATCAACAGGCATACGCACACCTGTTGGCGTCAAAATTTATGGGCCAGACCTCAAAGAAATTGAACGCTTGGGCCGCGAGGTCGAGCGAGCCTTGCGGAAAATGCCTGATACCTCAAGCGCCTTCGCTGAACGTGTTATTGGCGGCTACTACCTGGAAATCACGCCAGATCGCGCAAGGCTTGCTCGCTACGGTTTGATGGTTGCAGAAGTTCAAGACACGATTGCCATGGCACTGGGAGCAGAACCTATCACCACCGCAGTCGAAGGCCGTGAACGCTATGCCGTAAATTTGCGGCTGCCGCGTGACTTCCGCAGTGATCCTATAGCCATTGGCCGAAACGTAATCATCCAATCGCAGTCAGGGGCACAAGTTCCCTTGGGCGAAGTTGCGGACATTAAACTCACGACTGGTCCATCGACAATCCGAACCGAGAACGCCCAGCTTGCGGGCTATATCTACGTTGATACGCGCGATAGCGATATTGGCGGCTATGTGGCGCGGGCACAAAAAGTGGTTTCTGACAATGTGCAGTTTCCGCCCGGATATTATGCAACATGGAGCGGGCAGTTTGAATATCTGCAACGTGCAAAGGCCAAGCTCACCATTGTGGTTCCCGTCACGTTGCTGATTATCTTTCTGTTGCTCTATCTCAACTTTGGCAGGTTGACAGAAACACTTGTGGTCATGCTGTCATTGCCCTTCTCACTGGTGGGGGGGCTCTGGCTCATGTGGTGGATGGGCTTTAATCTGTCAGTGGCTGTGGCCGTCGGCTTTATCGCGCTGGCGGGTGTTGCCGCTGAAACGGGTGTTGTCATGCTGATCTATCTGGAGAATGCGCTCAATGAATGGAAACACCGTGCTCAAACAGAAGGCAGACCATTCACAAGTGTCGATCTTTATGGTGCAATCATGGAAGGTGCCGTTGACCGTGTGCGCCCCAAGATGATGACGGTTGCAGCCATCATGGCGGGCCTGCTTCCTATTTTATGGAGCACCGGCACAGGCTCAGAGGTAATGCAACGCATCGCAGTGCCGATGATTGGCGGCATGGTGTCATCCACGCTTCTCACGTTGATCGTTATTCCAGCCATCTTCGCATTGGTGGAAGGAACACGAATGCGTTTTGCATCACGTAAAGCAAAACATGAAGACAATAAACTGGCATTGAACCTACTCGCAATCCCGGTCGTTGTTGATGTTAGAAATAGGGCAGATTGATGTGCGATCTAGAGTTCAAGCAATTTCTTTTCTGAACGCAACTCAGGTTTTACCCTGAGCCGTTTTTTGAGCTATCTGCTATAAAAGAAAAACCCGCTATCTCATTGAGACAGCGGGCTTTAATTTGGTTGCGGGAGCCAGATTTGAACTGACGACCTTCAGGTTATGAGTTCGTTCTGACTGCAATCCATGCCCTTCACGCGATTACCATGAACCCCTCTAATATTCTGATTTCATTGATGTAAACTGGCCTTTGAGACGCAGCTTCATACACGTGGGTACACGGGTTTTCACGCCCAACTGTTACCCATATGTTACCCAGAACGACCTTCAGGTTTTTAAGGAGGAGCAGAGTTGAAAGCAGTCCGTATATCGAAACGTAGTGTTGACGCGCTTGAACCGGGTACAACTGACCTCGACTTCTTTGATGAAGACCTGAAGGGGTTTGGCGTTCGCGTTCGCACATCGGGGCGCAAGTCCTATTTTGTATTGATGCGGCTTCACGGCGTGCTGAAGAGATTTACCATTGGGCCGCATGGCGCAATAACAACTGAGCTTGCAAGAATTAAGGCCAAAGAGATCATTTCCCAATTGGCCTTGGGCCACAATCCAAGCGAAGCAAAAGATTTGCTTCGAAACTCCATCACGGTGAGAAGTCTATGTGAGCGGTTTTTGACAGAGTATGTACCGTTTCATTGCAAAGCCAGCACGGCCAAGGAATATGAGCGATGTGTGAGGCTGTTCATCATTCCCGAAATTGGGACAACCAAAGTTGTATCGGTCGCACGCACAGACATCACGTTTCTGCACCACCAGCTCAGAAAAATACCGTATCAAGCCAATCGCACCCTCGGTGTGCTCTCCGTCATGTTTGCTCAAGCCGAGTCTTGGAACTTGCGTGAGGCCTTCTCCAATCCTTGCCGTGGCGTCAAGAAATTCAAGGAGAAAAAGCGCGAAAGGTTTCTGACGTCACATGAATTGACCAAACTTGGTGCTGCACTATTGGCGGAGGCGGCAGAGGCTCCGTCAGCAGTGACCTGCATTCGGCTTCTTTTATTTACCGGCTGTCGCCTCAGTGAAATTCAGAAACTCAAGTGGAGCTACATTGATCTGAACTCAAAGATGATACTTCTTCCTGACTCCAAGACTGGCAAGAAAACAGTTTATTTGGGACAAGCAGCTATTGAAGAGCTACAGCGAACGCCAAGGATTTCTGGCAATCCATATGTCATAGTCGGGAGCATAAATGGCCAGTACCTGAGTGACATACAGAAGCCATGGCGCCGCATTCGTGAGGCCGCCGAGCTTGGCGATGTACGCATTCACGACCTACGCCACACGTTTGCTTCGCATGGGGTGGCTATGGGACAAGGCTTGCCGATCATTGGGAAATTATTGGGTCACTCGCAGTCTCAAACAACGGCCCGCTACGCCCATCTTGCCGCCGATCCGGCGATTGAAGTTGCCGATAAAATTTCTGAACGACTTGCAAACAATTTGAACCCTATCGGACCTCACTTGAGAGACTTGAAAGCTGCGTAGTTCGAATATTTACAAGCTAGAATGTGCAAAATGTGTGCAATAATGAAGGATGGATTCCGGGCAGCACCCAGCAGCAGCGCGAAAATTAGCCCTTAGAGTTATACATGCTAAGAACTGCGATTTCCTGCAACTACATTCGATTTCACAATCCAGTTCCAGTGATGGACAGGAGACAATCACATGGCTATTGTCCGGGTTCAAATTCCATGGGACAAATCGACTGAGTTGATTAGAGCATCAGATGCTCATAGATTCCTGGCCATCCCTGCCTCCATCTACAACACATTCAACGTATGACGCCACCTGATCAGCCGCTGCACAATCCATCACCTTCGAACTGAGGCCATGGCAACTTGGGTAGCCGCTCGTCTTGGAAAAGCTCTGCGGCCTCACAGTTGGCTTTTTTGAAGGCTTCTTTAATTTGGTGTTTTACCTTTGGCTTTGTGATGATGATGAAATTCCACGGCTGCATGAAACCAACAGAAGGCGCATGATGTGCTGCGAAAAGCAGTCGATTTAAGACATCGGCCGGAATAGCTTGCGGCAAAAATTGACTTCGAACATCGCGCCTCGTGAATATGGCGCGGTAAACAGCCTCGCGTTCGTCAGCACTGAACGGTCCTGCCTCAACAATATAACTAGAACTTGTTTGCATAAGAGTTCCCCATTCTTGCATATCAATGACGCCCCCATTATCCTTCTGAGTTGGTCATTGTTGCTTGGCCGGTCTTCTGACTTTGGCTTCCTTTGAAACAGCACCTTCCCAGCCCCATATCGGGACCAGTGGTAATTGCTGCTCCATCCACCTCACAGCGTTGGGCACGTCGCGGATTTTATCGCGTTCCCGATTATCCTACCGTTTTGCGGCAGGCACCAAGCATCAAAACACATAGCGTTAAAGTGGTGAGTATGCAAGTTTGAGATGGCGTCGCTCTTGGGCTAAAGGGCCTCAGACTACAGAAATATGGAAAGGTATTACGCCGGATATGACAATACGGCTATATTATCCTTGTGACAGGAGCGTCCTGTATTTTGGACTGCGAAGCACCCTTTTGGGCTGGGGTTTGAAGAAACTGAAGATTTGACATGCACTGTCATTTTCTATTCTGCAGGAGTTATCCCGCGACTTTGGTCATAGTTACGCGATAACCGGATAAGTGGCAGTGCAATAAGAAGTGACCAGATTTTGCCGATGATTTGACCACCGAGAAAATTCAAGCTGCCAAAGGCCAGCGTGAGAAACAAAAAACTGTCGACACAAATGCCAATGAGCCCGCTGGCCAGAACGGCAAGAATCAAGCCTTTCCGCTGTAAAGGGGTAAAGACCAAAGTGTCGGCCAACTCGGAAAACAGGAAAGCTACAACCG
>JAYVPZ010000174.1:0-2151 GCA_043757105.1 Aestuariivirga sp.
AAGCTTCGCGGCCCACTTTGCCTTGTGCATAGAGTTGGCGGATTTTGCCTTTTTCTTCATTGGGCAAGCCAGACGTCATGGGGCCAGCCGGAATGAATACAGCAGGCAGATGACCAAAGCTCAAAGCGCCAATAATCAGACCCGGAACAATTTTATCGCACACACCCAGATAAACTGATGTGTCAAACATTTGGTGGCTCAGCGCCACGGCGGTGGACATGGCAATGACATCGCGCGAAAATAGCGAAAGCTCCATGCCAGTCTCGCCTTGGGTGACCCCGTCACACATGGCCGGAACACCGCCTGCCACTTGTGCCGTGCCGCCTGCCGCGCGGGCTGCTTGGCGAATGAGTTCAGGGTAGAATTCGAAAGGCTGATGAGCTGACAGCATGTCATTGTAAGATGTGACGATGGCCAGATTTGGGCCTGAGCCATTGCGCAACGCGTCTTTATCACCGGCACCGCAAGCGGCAAAGCCATGTGCGATGTTGGCGCAACCAAGTGACCTGCGCTTGGGTTGACGGTCTATGGCGCGTTCAATTTTTTCAAGATATTTGGCGCGGCTGATTTTGCTGCGTGCAATAATTTTTTCAGTGACGGTTGAAACTGTTTTGTGAAGTGACATTACGGACACCAATATAAATCTAATGGTTTGGTAGAACGGAGCACTGAACGCATCGGCATTTCAAATGGGTCATCGCCACCCAGCGCTTTTTCTAAAACCTGCATTTTATCTTGGCCTTGAATGTGAAGGCAAAGATGAGTTGCAGCAAGTAGGCGCTTCAAGGTGAATGTGAGGCGCGGTTCGCCAGCACCGGGAGCGTTCATGGAGATCACAGTTTCCAAATTTGCTGGATCAATGGCCTTTGCCAGATTGTCGCCACCGGGGAAGAAGGATGCGGTGTGACCATCATTGCCCATGCCTAAAATAACCACATCAAATGGCGCGATGCGTGTGATGAACGGGTTCAGATAGAGCGGCACAAATTGCGCCGCAGCCGCTTCGTTGCACCACAAATTTTCACGCAGTAATCTGGCATTGGAACGCGGATTATCCTCGGGTACGGCACGTTCATCAACAAGCGTTATTGTCACTTTTGACCAATCGAGTTTTTTCTTTGAAAGAGCGGCAAAAAATGGCTTTGGCGTTGAACCGCCTGACACGGCAATCACAGCACTGCCTTTTAAATTGATTGCGTTCTGCAACCAACCCACAACATCAGAAGCTAGATTTTCAGCCAATGCAGCCCCTGAATCAAAAACCTTTTTCTGCGCTATCATGCGTTTTCACCCTCATACCACGTGCGACCATCACGCTCGATTAAAGCAATGGCTGATGTTGGTCCCCATGTGCCTGAGGTATAGGGTTTTGGTAAATCGTTTGTTTCTTTCCATCGCTCCAAAATTGGATCTACAAATTTCCATGCTGCGTCCACTTCGTCACGGCGCATGAACAGGGTTTGATTGCCGCGCACCACATCCATGAGAAGGCGTTCATAAGCTTCAGGTTGGCGTGTGCTAAAGGCTTCGGCAAATGTCATATCGAGAGGCACATTTTTAAGCCGCATGCCGCCAGGGCCTGGTTCTTTGACACTGAGCCAAAGTTTAACACCTTCGTCCGGCTGCAACCGAATGACCAGGCGGTTTGGTTGCAACGTGCCGGCTGATTTCGCAAACACGTTAATGGGGACGGGTTTGAACTCAACCATGATTTCCGACTCGCGTTGGGCAAGACGTTTACCCGTGCGCAGATAAAACGGCACATGGTTCCAACGCCAAGATGCAATCTCGGCTTTGATCGCTACAAAGGTTTCAGTTTTTGAAGCAGGATTACCCAATTCTTCGAGATAGCCCTTGACCGCTGCATCGCCTGATGCGCCTGCCTTATATTGACCGCGCACTACATGACTATCCAGCTCTACAGTGCTAAGTGGTTTCAGTGATTTCAAAACTTTAAGTTTTTCATCGCGCACCGCATCTGCTTCCATGGAACTTGGAGGTTCCATGGCTACGAGGCACAAGAGCTGCATAATATGATTTTGCACCATGTCACGAAGAGACCCGACGTATCATAATAACCAGCGCGTGATTCAACGCCTAAAGTTTCGGCCACGGTAATTTGCACATGATCAATATGCGCTGCCGTCCAAA
>JAYVPZ010000175.1:0-8271 GCA_043757105.1 Aestuariivirga sp.
CAAGGAAGTTCTGCAACGCAAATCTGCTTTCCGCTTGGCGGAAATTGCGCGCAGATTGGAAATTCTCGGCGGTTATCTGATCGCCTATCTCAACCTCGATGAAGTGATCCGTATCATCCGCGAGGAAGATGAGCCAAAGCCTTCATTGATGAAACGCTTCAAGTTGACGGACACGCAAGCTGAAGCCATTCTCAATATGCGCCTTCGGGCTTTGCGCAAGCTTGAAGAAATTGAAATCCGCATCGAGCATGACAAGCTGACAGCAGAGCAGGGCGATCTCAATAAGTTGTTGAAGTCGGATGATGCACAATGGGAAGTGGTTTCCACCGAAGTTAAAGCGATCAAAGAAACATTCTCGAAAAAAACCAAACTGGGCGCCAGGCGAACTGATTTTGCCGAAGCGCCAACCATTGATGTCGATCTCGATGAAGCCATGATTGAAAAAGAACCCGTCACCATTGTCTATTCCGAGAAAGGTTGGATCCGCGCGATGAAGGGCCATGTGGAAGATGCCACCACGTTGACGTATAAAGACGGCGATAAAGAAAAATTTGTGGTCAAAGCGCAAACCACCGATAAGGTGATGTTGTTCTCTTCATCAGGTAAATTCTTCACCCTTGAAGCCAACAAGCTTCCCGGCGGCCGTGGCAATGGCGAACCCGTTCGACTGCTCGCGGAAATCGATGCCGCAGATTCCATTGTAGCGCTCTTCCTTTATCAAGCCGGAGCCAAGCGCCTGCTGGCCTGGACTGATGGTGATGGCTTCGTAGTGGCTGAAGACGAATGCCTCGCCAACACCCGCAAAGGCAAACAGGTTCTGAACGTTAAAGCGCCCGTCGAAGCCTTGGTCTGCGCACCATATCTGGCGAACGCTGACCATGTGGCCACCGTGGGCGACAACCGCAAACTCCTCATCTTCAAATCCGCCGAACTCCCCGAAATGTCACGTGGCAAAGGTGTGCGCTTACAGAAGTTCAAAGACGGCGGATTGTCTGATGCCGTATCGTTCAATCTCAAAGACGGCCTCACTTGGCTGGATAGTTCGGGACGGAACTGGACGGTGACTGACCTTGCCGAATGGATTGGCGAACGCGCCCAAGCCGGAAGACTGCCACCCAAAGGCTTCCCCAAGAACAACCGTTTCAGTTGAATTATATTGCCGATGTAAACGCTTTATTTGCCATCTTGTGTCAAAGTGTTTGACTGGGCGACTGTGTTGATCATGTATGCGCCAATGAAGGCATCGCTGGACGGCGTTGTTTTTGCTGGGGCATTCGCGGGGAAGGCGGCATAGCCAGCGACAAGATTCGCCAAGGTTCGGCGTTCAAGGCGGCATATGATGCAAGGTCAACGATATTGGGTGGAAGCCGGAAAGTTTAGCGTGGACCTAAACGATAGCTCTGCCATGAAAATAATTGAAGAAAATAAAAAATTCGATGACGGCTTGGTTCGCTTGACAACAGGTGAATTGGGAACCGAAGTGAAGTGGCATGTACAGTCGCCCTGCTATGCTTCACTTTTTTCGACTCTGGAATGGCTAAATACAGCAAAACTTCCCATAATTCTGCGTTTCTATGTTTCGGGTTGGTTTGAAGAATTCCACCGAACTCATGAATCTGCCGTTCGGCGGCTCGAAGATGTGATCTCCAGGGGCGATCGACACTTTACTGCAAAAACCATGGTCAGACAATTTGCGCTCAACGAAAAGCCACTCACCACATTGTTGAATGAATGCATCAACAAACCCACCACGGCTTCAGAATATGCCATCGAGTGTTCATTCGAGAATAACACCGAACAATTCACTGTTCAGAAAATAGGCTTGAAGTCGGTGATCAACCAAGTCTGGGGCCCATTTCCGTCGTCATTTCCCTGCCAAGCCACAGGTCAATATGGCCAAGTGGTCAGCGAGGCCTACCGTGAAGTGTTAAACACCGGCAGGCCCCGGTATGACCATGTTTTGGCAGCCATGCGCATGCCTGATAATATGTTATTCTGGGTGCCATATCACCGTCTTGTCTTACCAAAAATGGGTAAAAACGGAACGCCGTCGGTTCTGGTTATCTCTGAATTGAACCAAGTCGACATCACATTGATCTAAAGTTGCAGGCACAATAATTGAATTTAAGTGAAGATTTACCACTTATTTGTACATTGTCTCTATGAATGTCTCATCGCTTAAATTTTATGCGGTACGGGACGAAGTTCAGAATGGCAATACAAGAAGTCTGGGTATGTGAAGGTCGCATTGTTCCTCGTCCGGTCGATGAACACGGAAACCCGTGCTCAGAACGCAATTTATTGCAACAGAAAAACCTTGTAAAAATTGAGCTGAACCAAAACTGTGTTTCGATAACGTGGTTCATGGCAGTTGCAAACTGGTCTTCGCTCTATTTTGTAAGAGAATGGATCAACGCGTTTGAAGGTCCATTTGAACTAAACTTTTTCAATGCCGGTTGGTTTCAGGAGCGTTTCCAAACGTCGAAAGCCGCCAAAAGACGCATCGACACTTTGATGTCGAAAAGCGATGTCCGACTTTCAGCTCGCGTCTATACGCGCGATTTTTACGGTTCTACCACACAGATTTCCGAAGAGCTTGTCGAACTGCTAAAAAGCGGTGAACCCAATTTCGAAAAAGCCGTCTTGTGCGAAGTGAATATGGAAAACGGTAAAGTCGATATTGAATCCATCGGTAAAAAATCTCTACTGGCGGGAATTTGGGGGGAAACCCACACATCCTATCCCTGCCAAACGGGCCACAGCTATGACAAGACAGTATCGAAGGCCTATTGCCGGGCTTTAATTGAAAATCGTCCAATCTATGATCAAGTGCTCGCGTCCATGGTAAAGCCAAATGGCAATATTCATTGGATTGGTTATCAGCGCGTCATTTTTCCGCGGCGGCACGTACTCACAAACTCAAACCATGTCGCAGTCAACTGTGTACTGGCGCCAATTGATATTCCGTTGTTCTAGACATCATCTCATCAACAATGTTTTCCAACGCTTTTCGGTCAACCAGCGCTAAATATTCGACACTATCAACATCGCGCGACGCCCATTGCCAGCGCAATATTCCGCGCTCAATTGTTGTATAACCGATCCGCCCCAAATGCCCGTGCCGCGCCATTTGCTCGCTCGTCAATGCCCAGATAGCATCAGGGTTCCATTTGATGATCGACAGAAACAAACCAAGCCTTGTGAAGCTATCAAAAACATTGCGGGCTTTCACGTGCTTATCCAACCAAAGCTCACCATGATAAACCAAGCTACCGCGAAGATTCTCAGCCACACTGCCCATTGGAGCATTCGCGTGGCTTGGCACCATCAATTCTTCGCGGCGCATGTAAACGCCAATCATATAGTTGGGAAGCCAGTCAGCAAGATTGGTGTCAATGTGATCAAACCGAAATGCTTGTAAGCCTACAGCTTTGCCAGCCTCATCTTCTAACTGCATCCAAAACGCGCGTTCGCCTTCAAAATTGCAAACATCCGCATCATGCATTGGCCCAACACGGTGTCCACGGATTCCGAGCTTCATGGAGTCCAGTTTTTTCATGTCGCTGCTGACTGAAACCGAATATCCATTATTCTCCAAATCAGCGACCAATCTTGTCACCAAATTTGTAAGACCCAACGGATTCTTAATACCGTGTTTACTCATATACGCCCCAAATTTTTCGCAATTAGTGCGGATGAAATATTGTGCTGTCAACCACTTAACAAGCGCACGGTAAATTTCGACAGCAACTCAAGATGGTGATAAATCACCCCGTCACGGGTTTCCAGCCATCAACACTTAAACGCTCCTGAGGTTGGAACCGCGCCTTATATTCCATTTTTTGCGATCCGCGAACAAAGTAGCCTAAATAAACATGAGGCAACCCAAGTCGTTGCGCACGTAGAATGGCATCTAGTACCATCAAAGTTCCTAAACTGCGGCTTTCATAACTCGGTTCATAAAAACTATAAATCAGAGAAATCCCGTCACCCAACAAATCCATCAGAACAGTGCAAGCCAACTCACCTGCATTCTCGCTATTCTTATCAAACCGATATTCAACCAAACGACTTTCAGCAACAGTATCATCAACCATAGCTGCGAAATCCAAAACCGACATATCGGCCATGCCACCTTCAGAATGGCGGGTATCAATGTAGCCTCGGAACAATGAATAATGCTCGCTGGTGGCTTGAGCTTTCACAACAGTTGCAACCAAGTCTGAATTTTTGCGGATTACCCGCTTAAAACTTTTGGTCAATACAAAGTCTTTCGCCAAGACGCGCGTTGATGTGCAAGCTTGGCAATGGTCGCAGGCTGGCCGATAAGCTATGTTTTGACTGCGCCGAAACCCCCCTTGCGAAAGCATGGTGTTGAGGCTGCGCGAATCCGTGCCCACCAAATGCGTAAACACCTTGCGCTCAAACTTGCCGGGCAAGTAAGGGCAGGGCGTTGGCGCAGTGATAAAGAACTGCGGAAAATTGCGGCGTTCAATCGACAAATCAAGTCTCCTGATCGCAGTATCTAACGCCGCGCCCGCTTGTGCAAGAGATTCTGGTAATTATCGTATGCTTCGACTAGGAAACAGTCGAAGCAGGAGTTGCACATGGTTTTGAAAACGGCATGGATCGGTTTGGGCGTGATGGGCTTTCCCATGGCAGGGCATTTGCAGCGCAAGTCGGGCGTCAGTATGACAGTTTACAATCGCACAGGCGCAAAAGCCGAAAGCTGGGTTGCCAAAGATAAGGGCACAATCGCCGCCACACCTGCTGCCGCCGCAAAGGACGCTGATTTTATTTTCGCTTGTGTCGGCAATGACGATGATTTGCGCGAAGTTACACTAGGCGCAAATGGCGCATTTCAAACCATGAAGCCCGGTTCAATTTTTGTCGATCACACAACGGCTTCGGCCAATGTGGCGAGGGAGCTTTATGTTGAAGCAAAAAAGCGTAGGCTTGGATTTGTCGATGCGCCTGTTTCTGGCGGGCAGGCGGGTGCTGAGAATGGCCAACTCACGGTGATGTGCGGCGGGGAAGAAGCGGATTATGCCAAGGCCGAACCGTTGATCATGAATTATGCGAAAATGTGCAAACGTTTGGGCGAAGCAGGCTCTGGCCAACTCGCCAAAATGTGCAACCAAATCGCCATCGCCGGATTGGTGCAAGGCTTGGCCGAATCTATCCAGTTTGGCATGAAAGCTGGCTTGGATATGGAGCAAGTTGTCGAAGTCATTTCCAAAGGCGCTGCAGGTTCGTGGCAAATGGAAAATCGCCACAAAAACATGATCGCCGGAAAATTCGATTTTGGTTTCGCCGCAGATTGGATGCGCAAAGACTTGGGCATTTGTTTGGACGAAGCCCGCAAAAACAAATCGCACTTGCCTGTGACAGCATTGGTCGATCAGTTCTATTCGGAAGTGCAAAAGATGGGCGGGAGTAGGTGGGATACGTCGAGTTTGATTGCGAGGCTCACGCGTTAGCTTTCAAAGCTCGTGCCATATCAACCGCAAAATAAGTCAAAATGCCGTCTGCTCCAGCGCGTTTAAACGCTAACAAACTTTCTGGAATAACCTTTTTTGGATCAAGCCAACCGCGTTCAACAGCCGCCATAATCATCGCATATTCACCTGACACTTGATAAGCGAAAGTCGGCACTTTGAATTCGGCTTTCACGCGGGCGATAATATCAAGATATGGCATGCCGGGTTTTACCATCACCATATCGGCACCCTCGGCCAAATCCATTGCCACTTCGCGCAACGCTTCGTCTGTATTGGCAGGGTCCATCTGATAACTGCGCTTGTCACCCTTCAACAATCCGCCAGAACCCACGGCTTCACGAAACGGGCCATAAAAGCCTGAAGCATATTTGGCACTATAGGCCATGATCTGCACATCCTGATGTCCGGCCTTTTCGAGTGCAGCCCGAATGGCCCCTATGCGCCCGTCCATCATATCTGATGGTGCAATCACATCGCAGCCAGCATCTGCCTGCACCAAGGCTTGCTTCACTAGAATGTCAAGCGAAGCATCATTCACGATGCGACTACCTTCCATCAGCCCGTCTTGGCCATGCGACGTATAAAGATCAAGCGCCACATCACACATCACACCAATCTCAGGCACGGCTGACTTGATTGCACGAACGGCGCGGCAAATCAGATTGTTTGGGTTAGTGGCCTCCGATCCTTTCTCATCACGTAACGCAGGATCAGTGTTCGGAAACAAAGCCACCAGTGGAATGCCCAAGCTTGCGGCTTCGCGCACGCGCTCAACGGCTAAGTCGATCGAGCACCGAAATACACCGGGCATCGAAGAAACAACTTCGCTTTTTTTGTCTCCTTCGATCACAAATATCGGCCAAATCAAATCTGCTGCTGAAAGCGTGTTTTCAGAAACAAGCGCGCGGGCCCAAGGGGCTTTGCGGTTGCGGCGGAGGCGAGTAGTTGGGAATGATGCGTTGGACATGAAGATTTAATACCTTCAGCACGGTTAAATTGCAATTCAGCACTTCACCACTGATTAACCATAACCCAGACAGATGTGTTTAATTTTCAGCAAATTTTAGGGACTGGCTTGCCATGGTAAATAAATAACTGCGACAGGATTTTTTCGACCATGAAGTCTGTGAACTGCATTTCGTTCGTTTCTCCATTATTGATCACAATTGCTTTTATGGCTCATCAAAGCCAAGGATTTGCAGCCGTCATAGGGGCTGAAGAAGCTACGAAGCTATTGGCGAAGTCGCAGTCGGTCGAGGAAAAATGCAAGTTCCTGACGGCAAGCCAACATGACGAACTATCGGCATTCGTTGCAAAAGCTGAAATTGCTATGGTCGCAAAATCATCCACAGCAAATGCCAAGTCAATCATTGCTGCTGGCCGGGCCAGCGGCCAGAATGCATCATGCAGTGATTTCGAACTTGCAGAAATTATTGATATCATCGGCGCGGCACATCAGGCGACGTCGGCAACAGCACAGGCAAGTCCTTCACCTACGTCGGCAACGCAGCGAGTTGTACCAAAAAAGACAATGGTTTCTGAAATACCTGCCTCAAAGCCAATTGAAAAAACTCAGAAATTAATCGATCTGCGTACACCGCAAACGGCGGGCTTGAGCCGCTATGAAGCTTTGACTCAGCGCTACTATCTTGCACGCCGTTGCAAAACCATGACTTATGGTTCGATCACTGGTCTTTATAAGGATGTGGTTTCTATTCATAAGAATGTGGTCGCAAGTTATGGCGTATCAGCAGTTCGCGCCGTGATGAGCAAATCAGAATCCAAGGCAAATGCTTCAAGCTGCGGTTAACAAAACGCATCAATTTATTAACTCAATTCAGACTCACTTTATTTAGTTTGGAAAAAAACCAGAATTAAACTGTGTTCAAACTCGGTTCAATTTTTATAAAATATAACGACAAATTTACCGAGTCTTTTCAGTCCATGTTAAAGCTCATGGCCCCATTGTGAACCTATCAAAAGGAACGGACCCATAAAGAGGCCGACCTTAAGAAACAGGAAAACAGAGGTCAAAAACATGAACACAGCAGTTGCTTTGGGGGAACCCCGCTCTTTACCAACCGATGGCAAGCGCCAGGATATTAAAGGTCGCTATTTGGAATCGCTCACATTGATCGAGCGTCTCCATCGCCGTCTTCTAGATGTTATCAAGGACGATTTTGAACGCTCCGGCGATAAGGAAGTCAATCCCGTTCAAGCCCTGTTGTTGTTTAACATCAGCGATGCCGAACTGACCGCAGGCGAATTGAAAACCCGTGGCCACTACCAAGGTTCAAACGTTTCTTACAATTTGAAGAAACTTGTTGAGCAAGGTTTCGTGAAACATGAGCGTTCAAATTCTGATAAGCGCTCGGTGCGTGTTAGCCTGACTGAAAAAGGCAATGCCATCCGCGCTCGTGTTGACGCACTTTATAATCGTCAACTTCACGCCATCGAAGAAGTGGTCGGCCTATCAACTGATGAATTCGATCGCTTGAACAAAGCTTTGGGTCGTTTGGAGCGATTCTGGACTGACCAGATTCTCTACCGCCTGTAATCAAATCTGATATTCTGCAAAAGTATCCCGTGGGCCGAAAAGCCCGCGGGATTATTTTTTGGGGCAGGGGCTTGCCTTGGCCCGTAACAATGCTAGATGATCCGCCGACAGACTAGGTGTTTGCAACCAATTGGAGAGGTGGCGGAGTGGTCTATCGCGACGGTCTTGAAAACCGTAGGGGGTGCAAGCCCTCCGGGGGTTCGAATCCCTCCC
>JAYVPZ010000176.1:0-8247 GCA_043757105.1 Aestuariivirga sp.
CGCGTGCCAGCAATGGGTCGAATGGAAACCTTGCCGTCGCGCACCCGAACTAATATTTCGGGAGAAGAGCCGACCACGGCAAATGTATCAAAATTCAAGTAATACAAAAACGGTGATGGGTTGACCCGGCGCAATGCTCGGTAGAGTGAAAAGGGTGGCAGCGCAAATGCTGTTTCAAATCGTTGCGACAACACGACTTGAAAAATATCACCTGCCGCAATGTGCTCCTTGGCTTCAAGAACCATGGCCCGGTATTGATCTGGCGGTGTGTTAGATTTCGCCGCCTCAATCTGGGGCGCATCAAGCTCACGCAGCGCCATATCGATCGGGCGGTCCAATGCGTCCACCACTTCCGAAATTCGCTCAACCGCCTTGGCATATGCAACGCGCGCGGTAACGGCTGCATCGATATAAACTGGTGCAGTCACCGTCACTTCATCACGCACTGAATCAAATATTGCCATCACGGTGGGGCGGATCATCATGCCATCTGGAAGACCCAGCGTATCCGGATTGGGTTCAGCCAAATCTTCCATCAGCCGAACCATGTCATAGCCCAGATAGCCAAATACACCCGCAGCCATCGGCGGCGCATCTTCCGGCAAATCAATACGGCTTTGTTTGAGAAGTGAACGCAAGCTGAGCAGAGGCTCTTCGCTTACCTCCACAAAATGCACATCAGGATCACTCAAAGCCTTTCGGTTCACACTTGCCCGCTTTGATTCCGTCTTCCAAATAATATCAGGGTTCATCCCAATGATTGAATAACGCCCACGCACTGCCCCGCCTTCAACGGATTCAAGTAAAAACGAATAGCGGGCATTTCGTGAAAGCTTCAACATTGCTGAAACTGGCGTTTCTAAATCAGCGACCAATCGCGTTAAGACGACCTGAGGCTGGCCTTGATCATAGGCCTTCGCAAAAACTTCATACTCGGGAGATACCAGCATGATCAGACAGCCTTACGGCGCCTGTTCCGTGCCAGTGTTCTGACGCCACAAAGGTTCATTGATTGAAACATCCGAATTTTGACGCAAGGCCAACACATAAGATTGCCCAATATCCTCGGCCAATCCCGTTGCTGAACCAGCTTGCAAATTCTTGATGGCTTCAGACGTTGCCATCATCGACGGGATTGTGTCCTTGGTCACTTCCATCACGCGAGCAGATTTGCCGTCACCACCCAAAGACCATGCAAAGCCCTTATCGGGTGCTGAAAACAGAGCAATCACATCTGGCCCATCAAAATCCGCAGATGCTTCATTCCGCTTGATGCCGGTGGCAGAACTAATTGTAGCTTTGACTTCGACGGCAAGGCTATCAAAATTGGTGCCGCTCTTCAAACGCTCAACCATTTTCTTTGCTTTGTCGCCAGCAGCGCCGCGCATTTTCTCGGCAATGAAATTCTTTTTCACTTCATCTTTCACCGCATCAAGTGGTTTCAATGCTGATGGAATCACTTCGCGCACTTCATACCAAACATAGCCGTCGCCCTCAGAAAGCGCGTCATTTTCTACGCCAACATCGCTGGAATAAGCTACCTTCAAAACCTCTGCCTTCAAAGCAATTTCAACATCTTTGCCTGTCTTATCTTGTCCGGCCGCACTTATAGCCGGGATCAACACAAATGGAATACCAGCTTTTTCTGCAATCGCTTCAAATTTTGTTTGTTGCGCACGCGCGTCTTCAACGGCTGCATAAATCGATTGAATTTCGTCTTTGGCTTTTTCAAGTTGCAGGCGCTTGGTGAGTTCAGGGGTCACTTCCTCAAGTGTCGATTGTTTTTCAGGCGTTACTTTAATCGCTTTAACAATCGCAGTCGCTAAACTGCCTTCCACAGGCTCGCTTACAGCGCCTTCCTTCAAAGCGAATGCCGCGTCGGATATTTTTGCATCCAGAAAATCGCCCTTCATGCGATCTTTCAAAAGGATGTCCGTTTCCTTCAATCCCAATTCAGTAGCAATCTTCATAAGGTCTTCACCCGCTGAAATTCGCGTCTTGGCTTTTTTCGCCGCATCGAGCGATGAAAATGTTACTTGTAAAATGGAGCGCACTTCTGGCTTAAAAAAATCAGTTTTATATTTGTCATAACCAGCCTTGATCTCATCCGGTATCACCGAAATTTTTGAAGCAATGTCTGTAGGATCGACCTTTATCACCGCAATCGAGCGATATTCAGGAGCAGTATAAGTCTGAGGAGAGGCCTCATATTGCTTTTTCAAATCGGCGTCGGTCGGCGGCACAACATCAGCCTCGGTTGCCGACACGCTAAAATAGCGCGCGTCTCGTGTTTGCCCGCCAAATTGAGCAACGGCTAAATTAAATGTTTTGGGCAACAACATTTCTGCTGATGCCACATTGGTGACTGCTGACTGTAACTGCACTTGCCGTTCCCGCGCCACAAAGCCAGCTTCGGTGTAACCATTGGATTGAAGCAGGCGGTCAAAAATTGTCTTGTCAAATTTGCCTGTGCTGTCTTGAAACATTTTATTATTCAAAATTGAATCACGAATTGCAGTGTCGGAAATAGCGAGCTTCAATTGCTCGCGCTGTGCATCCACTGCAACTCGTGCAATTAGCCCATCAAGCACTTGTTTATCGACACCCAATTTATGCGCCTCATCAATCGTCACCTGTTGGCCAGACTGTTGCGACATCAGCTTAATTGTGCGCTGCAAAGCATCGGTATATTCAGTCGCAATTATTGTTTTGCCAGCGACTTTCACCAAGTCTTTCGGCCCCCAGCCGAACCAGCCGATGATATTATCTGTAAAACTCGAAGACACGTCCTTAATGCCCCAAACGCTGAAGCTCAAAACCAAAAGCGCCATCAAAACTTTAGCGACCCAACCTTTAGCCGCATTGCGCATCATTTCGAGCATCGTAATTCCTTTCAAACTCTGGGGCAGGGCGAACTATAACAAATCACCCTAAAACATCATAGGTAACCGCGTTTCTTCTCGCAAGTGCGGCATGTGTTTGCTATGAAGCCCGCCGAACCTAAGAACAAGAGGAAAAAATGGCATTGCATACAATTAAGCCGATGGTTGCTGGCAACTGGAAAATGAATGGCACAACTGCCAATTTGAAGGAACCGCGCCTGCTTGCTGGAATGTTACGCGGCGTAAAATTGAAATGCGAAGTTATGGTCTGCCCACCGGCCACATTGATCCGCCGGGTTAAAGCCGTGATGAAAGGCAGCCAAGCGAAAGCTGGCGGACAAGACTGTCATGCCGCCGTTTCGGGCGCGCACACGGGCGATATATCAGCTGATATGTTGAAAGACGCAGGTGCCACAGCCGTGATCGTGGGCCACAGCGAACGCCGAACCAACCACAAAGAAACCGACCAAATGGTTGCCGCCAAAGCCCAAGCCGCACACAAATCCGGCATCACCGCCATCATCTGCATTGGCGAAACGCTGGACGAACGCAAAGGCGGCAAAACCCTTGACGTACTAACCAGCCAAATCAAAGCCTCGGTTCCAGCGGGCTGCACGGCGGCCAACACTGTGATTGCTTACGAGCCCGTCTGGGCCATCGGCACGGGCCTCACCCCCACAGTCGCCGAAATCGCCGAAACCCACGCCCATATCCGCAAGGAACTTTCCGGCGTGATGGCGGAAGAGGGCGCAAAAACTCGTATTTTGTATGGCGGTTCAGTGAAACCCACCAACGCCGTCGAACTGATGGGCATCGCCAACGTGAACGGCGCGCTTGTGGGCGGCGCAAGCTTGAAAGCCGTGGACTTCATCGGAATTATCAAGGCTTACATTTAAGTTATTGATATGATGCCGCTAATTACCACATTAACCGTCACCCCTGCGAAAGCAGGGGCCCCGCTTTCGTGGCCAAGTATAGCTTAGAAGCTGGATCCCTGCCTTCGCAGGGATGACGGAATTAGTGAATAAAATCGGGTTCGGAATGCAGAAGATAATAAAAATCGGCATATTGAACTTTGCATACCCATCAACTATCTCTCAACGGCGATGAGTCGTGACTAGCGAGCTTTTGCTGCTGCGCTCAGACTTATTGAGATTGTTGTTCCGGATGACGGATTCTTACTCCTGCTTGCTGAATCCTATTTTGATGAAACCAATACCTACGCAGATTGCGGTGACAGTGCATTTAATCAACAAGAACTATTATACTTAATTCGCAGCTTGAACAAAGAAAAGTGACGAAAAAATCAGTTAAATAAACCACCACTGCGTTTTACAACGCCGAATCTCACTCCCCACTTTCTAGCCGCCCCTCAACATCACTGCTCTTATGCAAGATGCGAACGATCTCGACTTGCGCTTTATTAACGCGGTAAATCAAAATGTGCGAGGCGGTGGGAAACTTCAAATAGCCTTTGCGAATATCGTCGATATTGCGGCCAAGTCGAGGATTTAGAACAAGAAGGTGAAAAGTTGAGTCGAGCGCCCGCATATAGGCTTCGGCTTGTTCAGTGTTCCATTGCTTGGCCGTATAGTTCCAAATATCATCCAGATCGGCTTTCGCTTGCGGCGTTAAGCGGACAGAATTCATGCCGATTTGCGGCGCTTTGAGGCGATAAATTTGTCCATGCTGAAAGAGGCCGCCGGCCCGCTTTTTTCACCTTTGATGATTGCGGCGCGCAAATGTTCAATCTTAAGCTCTTGCTCCTCCAGCAAGCGCAAACCAGCCCGCATCGCTTCACTGGCCGAGCCAAAACGGCCTTTCTTAATCTGGCTTTGAATGAAATGATTTTGCTCTTCACCAAGAACGATTGATGTGTTTTTTGACATGAGGTTTCCTAAGTGTTGATGATATTATCTAATGGTACTTCTGGATTGGGATTTTGTCAAATTTTGTGACTGGTTTGGGTTTCTGGCGAGGCACCGCTGAATTGATTTCGGAACCCGTGGCGAGGGACCTCATCCCCGGCGTTGCCGGACCTTCTCCAGAGGAGAAGGGAGAAGTTTGGGAGGGTGTTTACTTTTCGCTTCTCCGTTGGAGAAGCTGTCGCAACGCGTCGGATGAGGTCAACTCATACATGCCCTTGCCGCCCACCCCATCCGCCGTCTAATATCCTGCCATGACCAAACTCCCCACCCTCACCAAACGCAAACTTCAAGCTCAAGTGATAGGCCCGATTTATGCTGAGATGGTGGAGCAGCTGGGTGAGGCGCGGGCAGGGGAGATTTTGGATTCCGCCATTAAAAAGGCGGCCATTGCTGAGGGGAAATCTTTTGCGGCTAAGGCGCCAGGCGGCCTTACGTCGATGGCGGATTTTATCAAGCTTTACGAGCTTTGGACGGCGGACGGCGCTCTTGAAATTGACGTTCTCAAAGCCGATGACAAGACCTTCGACTTTAATGTGACGCGCTGCAAATATGCCGAAACTTATAAAGAAATGGGGCTGGGCAAAATTGGTCATCTCATGTCCTGCAACCGTGATGGCACGTTCTGCGAAGGTTATGATCCCAATATTACACTTGACCGCGCCCAAACGATTATGGGCGGGGCCAGTTGCTGCACTTTTCGCTACACTTACAACAAACCTTGAACAGCAGTTGCTTAAGGCCCATCTAATCGCTAAAGCAGCGCAAAATCAGTTCGGAATAATCACATGCAAACAGTTCTCTTAACCATCCACCTTATTGTCGCCTTGGCTCTGATCGGCCTTGTGATGTTGCAACGCTCCGAAGGCGGGGCATTGGGCATTGGTGGCGGTTCAGGCAATTTGTTCTCGTCACGCGGTGTTGGCAACACCTTAACCCGCGCCACGGCGATTTTGGCCGCGTGTTTCTTTGCAACATCCGTGGCCCTAACAATGTTGGCCAACCACAAATCTGGCGTGACGTCGATTATCAACACCGCACCAGCCGCAAGCGGAACTGCACCTGCAGCTCCCTCAGGTGAAGGCCTGTTGCCAAAGCTCGATCCGAATAAGCCTGTCGTTCCGACCAACTAGTTTTTTAGAAAGTTATTTTACGATCCGAGCAGAAAAACCAAACGATGGAGCAGCGACAATGTCTGTGAGGTTTCTGTTGTTTTCTTGAGTAATATCGTAAACAACATTTCCTTGCGCCCACACTTTATCTGCAACGATGCTCAAGCAGGGTGAATTGGCTTTGATGATTATATTGCCACCCGTTCCACTGGCCCATATTTGTTGTTCTGGAAGATACATCACGCCATCATAATCAAGCTTCGCCCCACCCAAAATTGTTGTCCATTCTACTTGTTGCTTTGATTGCGACACATCCCGATCAGACATAAATTGAATGTTTTTGTAAGTTCCAGTCGTCGGAGATGTGACCTTTGTGGTTGATCCAGACATGAGCATCAGATGGCTGTCTGCGCCAACGAACGCGATCATCACATTATCACCGCCTACAGTTGAACCCGATCCAACAGCAAATTGGCCATCTTTCATGATGTAAATTCCGGGATTCAGCCAAACATTTGCTCCAGCTTTTATGTTTAACCCACCGCAGTAAGTGCCCGGATCTAACGTGAAAGAAGAGCTCTGTAATTTAATACCAACGTTCATACATGTATCTGGTGTCGGAACAGGCAGGTTTGCATAAGGGTCGGCTACCTCCGATACGCCAGTCGAAGGAACAGGTGACCAATTGTCGCCACTATAGTTGCCGCCAACACCAAATTCGCTCGCAGTAGCACGAGACTGGCTGCCATAAAGTTTGAGGCCGCTTCCGTCGGTTGAGTTAGCTTGGACGGCGCAGTTTTGTGCGTTGATCTGCGCATTTCCATATATTTCAATCGAAGCAGGTTCAGTTCTATTCAATGCCAAAATGCAAAGCGGACGCGATTTAACTTTCTGTGCTTGAGCAGAGACGGTAATATCCATTTTCGAAATACCGATGATCGCACCAATGGAATTTTCGACTTGGCCTCGCGCAGAGCCGCTAACTTCAGTCAAATTGACCGTAAATGATGTTATTGGCACAACAGAAAATTTTGCATCGCTTGTTAGGGAGAGGGCAGAAAGGTTTTTTTCAAAAACATTTTGAGCTAGAGCAATGCGCTCGTGATCAGTAGTTTTTGCGTCCATGGAAGTTCCGGCCAACACTGCCGCATCCAAACTCGATTGGATTGAAACGCGCGCGGCGTCCTGCTGGGCAAAAAGAATTGCTGCACCAGCTGCTCCCAGCAGTGCCGGAAGGGCCAACGCAAGTATTACTCCGGTGTTTCCCCGGTCATCGAGTTTTTTGGGCATCAGTCTGTCTCCATGTTCCCAATAGAATGCACAACGACTACCTCGGAAACATTAAGATCGAGTAGATCAATAATTTCAATTTGATGCAATTTGAGTGTAATTTAAAACCAAATTACTACTGATTCACTGCTTAGTCGGTCTGTGAAACACCTAGTGTTTCACAGTAATCCACAAAATTAAACGTAAGGCCAAACTTTGCTTCGAATCAAGCCCGAGTCGGGTTAGGGTGATTTCCCATGGCGCGATACATCTTCATAACAGGCGGCGTGGTTTCATCCCTCGGCAAAGGTCTAGCATCAGCAGCACTCGGCGCGCTGTTGCAAGCTCGTGGCTTCAAGGTGCGGCTGCGGAAATTAGACCCTTATCTCAATGTCGATCCCGGCACGATGAGTCCCTATCAACATGGCGAAGTTTTCGTGACAGATGATGGTGCCGAAACCGACCTTGATCTCGGTCATTACGAGCGCTTCACAGGCCGACATGCGACGAAGCTAGACAACATCACCACTGGCAAAATCTATCAAGAAATCATCGCCAAAGAACGTCGAGGCGATTTCCTGGGTGGCACCGTTCAAGTTATCCCGCATGTCACTGACGCAATCAAAGATTTCGTGAAAGCTGATTCCGATGGCGCTGATTTTGTTCTCGTCGAAGTGGGCGGCACCGTGGGCGATATTGAAGGCCTACCATTCTTCGAAGCCATTCGCCAATTTGGCCAAGAACAACCACGTGGCAACTGCATTTACATTCATCTCACCTTGATGCCTTACATCCCAACTGCGGGTGAACTCAAAACCAAGCCCACGCAGCACTCGGTTAAGGAGCTCCGCTCCATCGGCATTCAACCCGACATATTGCTCTGCCGCGCTGACCGAGAAATTCCAGCGACTGAACGCAAAAAGATTGCGCTGTTCTGCAATGTCCGCCCCAGTGCTGTGATCCAAGCTTTGGATGTGGCGAATATCTATGACGTGCCACGCGCTTATCATGCCGAAGGGCTTGATGATGAAGTGTTGGCCGCTTTCGGAATCACTGACG
>JAYVPZ010000177.1:0-8206 GCA_043757105.1 Aestuariivirga sp.
GGCGATTTTGTCGTTCCAACAAGGCCCAGAGGGCGGGCCGCAATTCCCTATTGTTGAATGGTCGACATATTGGTATCGCCATATTTTTGGATTGACCGAGGCTACGCGCGTCGCACCATTGCCAGTGGGTCAGGCGATGACGCGTTCATTGATATTGGCCTTTATGACGATGGTGACTTCTACTGTTCTTGGCGTGATGTCAGCACAAGCTTTCCGCAAGAAATTTCGTGGATCTGATTTTGTATTTTATCTAATCGTACTTGGCATGATTGTGCCGGGGTTGCTCACGGGATTGGGCGTGGCGTTGGTTTCAAAAAATATTTTTAACATTGACCGCCATTGGTGGAGCACGGCTTTTGTGGTTCATGTGGTTTACACATTCCCATTTGCGTTTCTTGTGATGCTGGCCATTCTCAATCGCTTTGACGCATCAGTTGAAGAGGCCTCTTGGTCGCTCGGTGTTTCTCCCCTTCGCACGTTCCGCAAAGTCACTTTCCCGTTGATATTTCCGGGCGTTCTTTCTGCCATGCTATTTGCTTTTACACTTTCATACGATGAATTCTCGCGCACGCTGCTTTCATCAAATGAGCAGACGCTGCCGCTGGCGATTTACGGCACCTTCGCTGTTGAAATTCATCCGAACTTATTTGCTTTCGGCGTTCTCACTACGCTATTCTCATTCGCGCTGCTCGCTGTCTATGCCATCCTCATGGCGTTGTCTGTGCGCCGCGCCAAGAAGGTGGCGATTCAGGAGGACATTGCATGAGTGTGGCTATCGTCACTGGTGCAGGATCAGGCATTGGCCGCGCCATTGCGCACCGATTAGCCAATGATGGCTATGCTGTGTTGGTGAATGACTTTCGGTTGGATGCCGCAGAAAAAGTGGCCAAGGAAATAGGTGGCAAGGTCAAAGCTGTTGGTGGAGATGTTTCGAAAGAAGCAGATGTCAACGCCATTATAGCGGCTTGTGACAAGAATTTTGGCCCTTGCACACATCTCGTGAACAATGCGGGCCATTTGCACCAATCGAAATTTGTTGATCTCGAACCCGCAGAGTTCGACCGCATGTTTGCGGTGCATGTGCGCGGCACTTATTTGATGATCCGTGGCGTGCTGAAGCCCATGATCAAAGCTAGCAAGGGAGCGATCGTGAATATCGCGTCGCAACTTGGCCAAATTGGTGGTGTTGATCTTGTGCATTATTCAGGTGCAAAATCTGCAATCATCGGCATGACCAAATCGTTGGCCCGTGAAGTGAGTGCGCAGGGTGTGCGTGTGAATGCGGTGGCACCGGGGCCGATCAACACGCCGCTGGTGATGAATCTTTCTGAAGCTTGGCGCAAAGCTAAGGCGGCAGAACTTCCGCTTGGACGTTTTGGTGAGCCGGAGGAAGTGGCGGCGGCTGTGGCGTTTTTATTATCTGATCAAGCTTCGTTATTTGTGGGTCAAACCATTGGGCCTAATTCGGGAGATGTAATGCTATGACCCAAACCGTTCTGATCACGGGTGCAGGCATCGGAATTGGCCGCGCGGCGGCCAAGGCTTTTGGCAAAGCAGGTTATCATGTGATCGTGACGGATGTTCTCGAAAAAGAGGGCCAAGCTGTTGCCGAAGAGATTGGCAACTATGCGGAGTTTCACAAGCTTGATGTGCGCTCAACCGAAAATGCTGATGCGGTGATTGCCGCAGTTGAGAAAAAACATGGTTCGCTGGATTGCATCGTCGCCAATGCGGGTATTGCCCATAAAGTTCCCGTCTCTCAACTCACGGACGAGAAATGGGATCACACTTTTGACATTGATCTCAAGGGTATCTTCCGCGTTGTGCGTGCGGCACTTCCTGCCATGCGCGCTGCCAAGAAGGGTGCCATTGTGGCCGTGTCTTCCATCATGGGTGTGGCCTATGGTTGGGATGAGCATGTGCATTATTCATCTGCCAAGTCTGGCGTTGTTGGTTTAGTGCGGGGCCTTGCTGTTGAGTTGGCTAAGGATGGAATTCGTGTGAACGGCATAGCGCCAGGTTACATTCGCACTGCACAGCTTTTATCAAAAGAACATTCTCTGGGACCTGATGCCGACAAGGCAGGGGCCTTTATCCCGATGGGACGGATTGGCGAGCCGGAGGAGATCGCTGACGTAATCCAATTCCTAGCTTCCAACGCCGCTCGCTACATGACTGGGCAAGTGGTGGTGGTGGACGGTGGTTTGTTGGTTGGACGCTATTAGCGCGAAACCAAGCCGCCGCAAAGACGAACTATGAACTAAAATGGAGGAAGTAAGATGAGCATCGACAGTATAAGAAATTACCATATATCGCGCCGCAAATTTCTTGCGAGCTCGGCTGGTGGTGCCGCAATGGCTGCGGGCGTTCCTTGGGGCGCACAGCAGGCATTTGCTGCGGGAATTGGTGACCAAGAACTACGCACAGTAGGTCTTTCAGTTACCGTGCAAGAGCGCATTCTCAACGACTTTAAAGCAAAGTCCGGTGTGAAAGCTGTTTCAGGCAAGGCCGATATTTTCCCGAACACACAAACTGAACTTCTGGCTGGCACATCAGCCTATGACGTTTGGGAAACCATTGGCGAGCGTTTGCCCGCCGTGATTGCCACTGAAAAGATCACCGCCATCCCAACATCGGCGATGAAGAATTGGGGCAATATTCGTGACACATTTACCAAAGCTGATCCCAAATGGGATAAGAAGAACCAAATTGTTGGTCAGATTTGGAAAGATGACACACAGAAGGAATTGTGGATGGTTCCAACCGTCTATAATTATGATTCCATCGGCTATCGTCCAGATCTCGTATCGGCGGAAGAAGCTTCAACTTGGACTGCGCTCTTCGACAAGAAGTTCAAGGGCAAGACTGGTTTGAATGTGGATCCACTGATTGCATTTGGACAAGCCGTTTTGGCGATGAATGCTCTTGGTTTGTTGAAGGTGCCAAACCCTGGCAACCCTGACAAAGCCTCAATTGATGAAGCAGCGAAATTCCTTGTTTCCAAAAAGAAGGAAGGTCAATTCCGCGCTTTGTGGGGTGACTTCGGCGAACTGGTGAACTTGCTGGCTTCTGGCGAAATGATCCTCGCCGATGCTTGGCAGCCTGCTGTTATGGCTGTTAAGGCGCAAGGCAAGCAATGCACTTATGCTGTAGCTAAAGAAGGCTACCGCGCTTGGTCCATCGGTAACTCAGCCATCACTGGCACGCCAAACATGGAAGCTGTGGTTGCTTACTCTGACTATTGGCTCTCTGGCCCACCAGCCATTGCCGTGTCTGAGCAAGGTTACTATTCGCCAACAACAAACATCCAATCAGCCATGGACAAGGATAAGTATGCCTTCTGGTATGAAGGTGCTCCTTGGAAGGGTGCAACGGACCGAGGCATTAAGGAAGGCGATCTGCGTGATGGTGGATCGCTCGCAACCCGTGCCAAGAACGTAGCTTATTGGCATCAATGGCCAGATGAGTATGATCACCTGATCAAGAAGTGGGACGAATTCTTGTCTGCTTAATTTCTCTACAGCCGACCGGGGTATCAACTCCGGTCGGCAACTTATCTTTTGGAAATTTGAATTGGCTTACGATCTTCAACTCTCACATGTCGGCAAAGTGTTTGAGAATGGCACTGCCGCTGTTATTGATTTTAACTTGGATGTGAACAAGGGCGAATTCATCGCTTTCCTTGGACCATCAGGCTGCGGCAAGACGACAACTTTGAGGATGATCGCGGGCTTTGAAGATATCAGTTCGGGCGATATTAATATTCGCGGGCAGCGCATCAATGAGCTGCTGCCAGAACAGCGCCCGACATCTATGATCTTTCAGAATTACGCGCTTTTCCCGCATATGAGCGTGCGCAACAATGTGGGTTTTGGCTTAGATGTGAAGAACATGCCAGCTGCCGAACGCGATACGAAGGTGACGCGCATCCTCGACAAGCTGGGTTTGATGGATGTAGCTGAACTAAGGCCCGACCGACTTTCCGGCGGCCAGCGTCAGCGAATTGCTTTAGCGCGCTCGCTGGTGGTGGAGCCATCAATTCTGTTGCTGGACGAACCGCTTGGTGCGCTCGATGCAAACTTGCGCAAGAGCATTCAGAATGAATTGAAATTATTGCAGCGTTCGTTGGGCATTACATTCGTGTTTGTAACTCATGCGCAGTCCGAAGCTTTGGCTCTATCTGATCGTATTGTGGTAATGAACCAAGGTCGTATCGAACAAGTTAGCCCTCCATACGAACTTTATACGCGGCCTAAGAGTTTGTTTGTTGCACAATTTATTGGTCGCAACACATTGATCCCCGGTACTGTGAAATTGAAAAGCGGTGATATTGTTACACTTGATACAACTTATGGGGCTTTGATCGGTTCCTCGCAGAATAGTTTGGCTGTTGGAAGTAAAGCCAATTTGGTTTTGCCTGCCGAAGCCGTCGACCTGTTGCCCGCAGATACGACTAGGGCGGAAATATCTAAGAATTATGGCGGCGGCAGCGTGACTGTGAAAGTCCAACGTATCCAGAAAATTGGCCACATCGTGCAGATGGACGTTCAATTGGGCGAAGACCGTAGCATCGGGCTTGAAGGCCATGCCGATAAATATGGTGGCCGTTTTGCGACAGGTGATGCGGCTGTGATGGTTTGGCGTAAAGATGGTGCAACGGTGATTGCGGGTTGAAAATGGAAACAGTTTCACAAATTTCCAAAAAACTTCGCAGCGGTAAACTGGATGCTGTTGAACTGACTGAGCAAGTTTTGCAACAGATCAAATCTTGCGATGATCAGGCGATATTTATTGATGTACTGGCAGATCGTGCGCGTGCTGAAGCGAAGGCATCACGACGACGCTTGAAAGCGGGAAAGCCCGCAAGCATTCTTGATGGCGTGCCGATTGGCTGGAAGGATCTGTTCGACATTGAAGGCCATGTGACGACAGCTGGATCTGTTGTATTGAAGTGTAATCCGCCTGCGAAGGCCGATGCTGCATTGGTTGATGCTGGCAAACGCGCTGGCATGGTGGCAATCGGTACATTAAATATGACCGAATTCGCTTATTCCGGCATTGGCATCAATCCGCATTATGGGACGCCACGCAACCCGAATGACACAAAGATGCATCGTTCGCCCGGTGGTTCCTCATCTGCGTCAGGTGTTGTCGTTGCCAAGGGATTGTTACCCGTGGCCATGGGTACCGATACTGGCGGCTCAATTCGTATACCTGCATCATTCAATGGTGTCGTTGGATACAAAAGTTCGACGGGCCATTATGACATGCGTGGTGTGTTTCCGCTGTCGCGCACGCTGGATACGTTGGGGCCGTTGGCACAAACGGTTGAGGACTGTGTATTGGTTGATCGCGTGCTGCGGGAATCAAGCAAGGCAATTGCCAAGCGCGATGTGAAGGGCATGGAAATCATAGTGCCGACCAACATCATGTTTGACGGCATTGAAGATGCTGTGCAGGCAAATTTTGATGCTGCACTGGCGCGCATTTCAAAAGTGGGTGGAAAGATTAAGCGCAAGCCTTTTCCGGTGTTTGAGAAATTCTTCGAACTTTTAAAGACTCGCGGCAATGTGTTAGGGCCGGAAGCGCTGCAAGTGCACTTTGCTCGTGTGAATGGGCCTGACGCAGCGCGCATGGACCAACGTGTTGTAAAGCGCATCAAACTGGCCGAAAATATGACGGCAGTTGATCTGGTTGAGGTGCTGATTCAGCGCAAGGCTCTGATTGCCGAATGCAATGAGCTGATTGGTGATGCCATCGTCATGTGCCCTACCACGCCACATGTGGCCACGGATATCAAGCCGCTTGAGGCGGATATGGATTTGTTTTTCAAAGTGAATGCCAAGACTTTGCGCAATACCATGATTGGAAATTTCTTAGATTGGTGCGGGCTTGCCATTCCATCGGGTGAGGATCACGAAGGGATGCCGACCAGCATTTTGCTTTCTGCACCACATAATCACGATGTGCAGATGTTAGGAAGTGGTTTGACATTAGAAGATTTCATCAAGGGATAAAATGGCTGAAACTTTTCCAACACTTTTTTCGCCAATGAAGCTGGCGGGGCAGACGATCAAGAACCGCATCGCCATGGCGCCACTCACCCGGCAGATGGCGGAAGCCGATGGCACACCAACCGATGAAATGGCCGCCTATTATGCCAGGCGCGCGCGCGGTGGCTTTGGTTTGATCATCACCGAGGGCACATATGAACAGGATAAATTCGGTGCCAAAGCCTATTTATCCCAACCCGGCATAACCAACAAAAAGCATGGGAAGTCTTGGGCTAAGGTTGCCAAAGGCATCCATGAAAACGGTGCTAAAAGTATTTTACAGTTGATGAGTGGCGGCCGTGTGTCCGATCCACGCGTGTTGAAGGGCAAAGCGCCTGTGAGTGCATCGGCGACCCACAGCGGTGGCTGGACGCTTTACACCGACTCTGATTACGAGCGCCAAATTCGTGATATCAAAAGCAAAAATTGGCCCAAGGTGAGTTTCGGCAAAGCTCGTGCTTTAACTGTGAAAGATCTCGACAAAGTGGCACAAGGTTTTGCTGATGGCGCGGCGCGCGCTGTTGAGGCAGGCTTTGATGGCGTGGAGATTCATGGGGCCAATGGTTATCTGCTGTGGCAATTTATCAATCCGAAAACCAATTTGCGCGAAGATGAGTTCGGCGGCTCGCCGGAAAACAACGTCCGCTTTGCTCGCATGGTGTGCGAGCGCGTGCGCAAGGCGATTGGCAAAGATAAAATTATTACGCTGCGCGTTTCGCAAGATGGCGTGGACGATTTCGTCGGCGCGTTTCCTGGCGGTGTGAAATATACTGAGGCGATTGGTAAAGCTCTGCGCGGGGCTGAGATTGACGCGCTGCATTGGTCAAGTTTTGGCTGGCGCGATAACAGGGATCCCAATTCGAAAACTCCGATGTCGCAAGTGCTCAAGCAAGCTTCTGGCTTACCGGTGATCACCAATGGCGGCATCGCAGAAGGAGTAGAAGCCGAATCATGCCTCACTTCTGGTGGTGGCGATATGGTGGCCGTTGGAAGAACGAGTTTAACCCATCCTGATTGGCCATATATTGTACGTTCTGGTGTAGCTTATAACTGGCTGCCTTTCGACCGCAAATATGTGATCCGGCCCTCACTCGACTACGGCATTGCCTATCCGGTAGCGCTGCAAGACCCAAAATGGACCCCCAAATTTAAATAAGGAGAAACGACCATGGCAAAAGCGAAAAAGAAAATCATATGTGCTTTCGGCACGGATATTGACTCAGTGGCAGGCTGGATTGGCTCTTATGGTGGTGGCGATTCACCATCGGATATTCAGCGCGGCGTATTCGCCAGCGAAGTGGGCAATATCCGCCTGTTGAACCTGTTCAAGAAATTCAAAATCAAAACCACATTCTTCATTCCCGGTCATTCGATTGAATCATTTCCTGACCAAGTGAAGCGCGTTGTTGATGAGGGCCATGAAGTTGGCGCGCATGGTTATCTTCATGAAAACCCAGTGGCTATGACACCGACACAGGAAGAAGATGTGTTGGCGCATTGTGTTGATATTATTGAGCGCCTGTCAGGCAAAAAGCCACGCGGCTATGTGGCCCCATGGTGGGAAATGTCGGCGCACACGGCGGCCCTCCTGCAGAAATATGGCTTCGAGTATGATCACAGCCAAGGCTACCGCGACTTCCAACCTTTCTATGCCCGCGTTGGTGATAGCTGGAACCTGATCGATTATTCCAAGACGGCCAAGGAATGGATGCGTCCGATGAAGCATGGCAAGGAAATCGACCTCGTCGAAATCGGTGCAAATTGGTATGTCGATGATTTGCCGCCGATGATGTTCATGAAGAAGGCGCCAAACAGCCATGGCTTCGTGAACCCACGCGATATTGAAGAAATGTGGCGCGATCAGTTTGATTGGGTTTACCGCGAAATGGATTATGGCGTGTTCCCTTTCACCATCCATCCTGACGTGAGCGGCCGCCCGCAAGTTTTGTTGATGTTGGAGCGCCTGATCAAGTACATCAATAAACATGAACATGTTGAATGGATGACATTTGAGAACATGGCGCGAGATTTCCGCAAGCGTTATCCATTTGCCGACGGCAAGCGGCCAGACGTGGTCTGATGTGCTCAAGCTGCGGATATCCGGCAGCACCGGGCCATTGGACCGAGGCTGGCGCATCCGAAACACATGATCG
>JAYVPZ010000178.1:0-8205 GCA_043757105.1 Aestuariivirga sp.
GGCGATTTTGTCGTTCCAACAAGGCCCAGAGGGCGGGCCGCAATTCCCTATTGTTGAATGGTCGACATATTGGTATCGCCATATTTTTGGATTGACCGAAGCTTCACGCGTCGCACCGCTGCCCGTTGGGCAGGCGATGACCCGCTCTCTCACGTTAGCATTCATGACGATGGTGACTTCTACTGTTTTGGGCGTGATGTCAGCGCAAGCATTCCGCAAGAAATTTAGGGGATCAGATTTTGTGTTTTACCTGATCGTACTTGGTATGATCGTACCGGGGTTGCTTACGGGATTGGGCGTGGCGTTGGTTTCAAAAAATATTTTGAACGTTGATCGCCATTGGTGGAGCACGGCTTTTGTGGTTCATGTGGTTTATACATTCCCATTTGCGTTTCTTGTGATGCTGGCCATTCTCAATCGCTTTGACGCATCAGTTGAAGAGGCTTCATGGTCGCTTGGTGTTTCGCCTATTCGAACGTTCCGCAAAGTCACTTTTCCATTGATTTTTCCGGGCGTGCTTTCGGCGATGCTATTTGCGTTTACTCTTTCATACGATGAATTCTCGCGCACATTGCTTTCATCAAACGAGCAGACGCTGCCGTTGGCAATTTATGGCACCTTTGCGGTTGAAATTCATCCGAACTTGTTTGCATTCGGCGTTCTTACTACGCTGTTCTCGTTCGCACTTTTGGCGGTTTATGCAATCCTCATGGCGCTTTCCGTGCGCCGCGCCAAGAAGGTGGCGATTCAGGAGGAGATTGCATGAGCGTGGCCATCGTCACAGGTGCAGGATCAGGCATTGGCCGCGCCATTGCGTACCGTTTGGCACATGATGGCTATGATGTAATGATCAATGATTTCCGCTTGGACGCGGCAGAAAAAGTGGCCAAAGAAATTGGTGGCAAGGTCAAAGCAGTCGGCGGCGATGTTTCAAAAGAGGCAGATGTTAGCACAATTATTGCCGCATGCGACAAGAACTTCGGCCCGTGTACACATCTGGTGAACAATGCAGGCCATGTTCACCAATCTAAATTTGTTGATCTCGAGCCTACAGAATTCGACCGCATGTTTGCTGTACATGTGCGTGGCACTTATTTGATGATCCGCGCTGTGCTGAAGCCGATGCTCAAAGCAGGCAAGGGAGCGATTGTAAACATTGCCTCACAGCTTGGTCAAATTGGAGGTGTTGATCTGGTGCATTATTCAGGTGCGAAATCTGCGATAATCGGCATGACTAAATCTTTGGCCCGCGAAGTGAGTGCGCAAGGTGTGCGCGTGAATGCCGTAGCGCCGGGGCCGATCAACACGCCGCTGGTCATGAATCTTTCTGAAGCTTGGCGCAAATCTAAAGCAGCGGAACTTCCGCTTGGACGTTTTGGTGAGTCGGCGGAAGTGGCGGCGGCCGTGGCGTTTCTATTATCTGATCAAGCTTCTTTGTTTGTCGGCCAAACCATTGGACCAAATTCGGGAGATGTGATGCTATGACCCAAACTGTTCTGATTACGGGTGCAGGCATTGGCATTGGCCGTGCGGCGGCCAAGGCTTTTGGCAAAGCAGGTTATCATGTGATCGTAACGGATGTTCTCGAAAAAGAGGGGCAAGCCGTTGCTGAAGAGATTGGCAAACATGCGGAGTTTCACAAGCTCGATGTACGCTCAACCGAAAATGCCAATGCAGTGATTGCCGCAGTTGAAAAAAAACATGGCGCAGTTGATTGCATCGTGGCCAATGCTGGGATTGCCCATAAAGTTCCCGTCGCGCAGCTCACGGACGAGAAATGGGATCATACTTTTGATATTGATCTCAAGGGCATCTTCCGCGTTGTGCGTGCGGCCCTTCCTGCGATGCGTGCCGCCAAGAAGGGCGCCATTGTGGCCGTGTCTTCCATCATGGGTGTGGCCTATGGCTGGGATGAGCATGTGCATTATTCATCTGCCAAGTCTGGCGTGGTTGGTTTAGTGCGCGGCCTTGCTGTAGAGTTGGCTAAGGATGGCATTCGCGTGAACGGCATAGCGCCTGGGTATATTCGTACTGCACAGCTTTTATCAAAAGAACATTCTCTGGGACCTGATGCCGACAAGGCAGGGGCCTTTATCCCAATGGGACGAATTGGTGAACCGGAAGAGATCGCTGACGTAATCCAATTTCTAGCTTCCAACGCCGCTCGCTACATGACTGGGCAAGTGGTGGTGGTAGACGGTGGTTTGTTGGTTGGACGCTATTAAAGCCAAACCAAACCGCCGCAACAACGAACGATGAACTAAAATGGAGGAAGTAAAATGAGCATAGACAGTATTCGAAACTACCATATGTCGCGCCGCAAATTCCTTGCGAGCTCGGCAGGTGGGGCCGCAATGGCTGCAGGCGTTCCTTGGGGCGCACAGCAGGCATTTGCCGCAGGAATTGGTGACCAAGAACTACGCACAGTAGGTCTTTCGGTTACCGTGCAAGAACGCATTCTCAACGACTTCAAAGCAAAGTCGGGTGTGAAAGCCGTTTCAGGCAAGGCCGACATTTTCCCGAATACACAAACCGAACTTCTGGCTGGTACTTCAGCGTATGACGTTTGGGAAACTATTGGAGAGCGCTTGCCCGCCGTGATTGCTACCGAAAAAATCACCGCCATCCCAACATCGGCGATGAAGAATTGGGGCAATATCCGCGACACCTTCACCAAGGCTGATCCTAAATGGGACAAGAAGAACCAAATTGTTGGTCAGATTTGGAAGGATGAAGCGCAGACTGAATTGTGGATGGTTCCAACTGTCTATAACTATGATTCCATCGGCTATCGTCCTGACCTCGTTTCAGCTGAAGAAGCCTCAACCTGGACTGCTCTTTTCGACAAGAAGTTTAAGGGCAAGACTGGTTTGAACGTGGATCCGCTGATTGCATTTGGCCAAGCTGTGTTGGCGATGAATGCACTTGGTTTGTTGAAGGTGCCAAACCCTGGCAACCCAGACAAAGCTTCGATTGATGAAGCTGCGAAGTTCCTGATTGCCAAAAAGAAAGACGGACAATTCCGCGCTTTGTGGGGGGACTTCGGCGAATTGGTGAACCTGTTGGCTTCTGGCGAAATGATTCTCGCCGATGCTTGGCAGCCAGCTGTTATGGCCGTTAAGGCGCAAGGCAAGCAATGCACATACGCAGTCGCGAGAGAAGGCTATCGCGCATGGTCGATTGGTAACTCAGCCATCACCGGCACGCCAAACATGGATGCTGTGGTTGCTTATTCCGATTATTGGCTCTCTGGCCCACCCGCCATTGCCGTGTCGGAACAAGGTTACTATTCGCCAACGACTAACATTCAGGCCGCCATGGACAAGGATAAGTATGCGTTCTGGTATGAAGGTGCTCCTTGGAAGGGTGCAACTGATCGCGGCATTAAAGAAGGCGATCTGCGCGACGGTGGTTCACTCGAAACCCGTGCCAAGAACGTGGCTTACTGGCACCAATGGCCAGATGAGTATGATCACTTGATCAAGAAGTGGGATGAATTCCTGTCTGCTTGACCTTGTCTCTGCCGACCAGAATCTCCCTCTGGTCGGCAGCTTCTCTTTTGGAAATTTGAATTGGCTTACGATCTTCAACTCTCACATGTCGGCAAAGTGTTTGATAACGGCACTGCCGCTGTCATTGACTTCAACTTGGATGTGAACAAGGGCGAATTCATCGCTTTCCTTGGGCCGTCAGGTTGCGGCAAGACAACGACGCTGCGCATGATTGCGGGTTTTGAAGATATTAGTTCAGGCGATATAAATATTCGCGGTCAGCGCATCAATGATCTGCTTCCAGAGCAACGCCCGACATCGATGATCTTTCAGAACTATGCGCTGTTTCCGCATATGAGTGTGCGCAACAATGTGGGCTTTGGGCTGGATGTGAAAAACATGCCCGTTGCCGAGCGCGATGCTAAGGTCACACGTATTCTTGATAAATTGGGATTGATGGATGTTGCTGAGCAACGGCCTGACCGTCTTTCCGGAGGGCAACGCCAGCGCATTGCTTTGGCGCGTTCGCTTGTGGTTGAGCCATCAATCCTGTTGCTCGACGAACCGCTTGGCGCACTTGATGCGAACTTGCGCAAGAGCATTCAGAATGAATTGAAGTTGTTGCAGCGCTCGCTTGATATTACATTCGTGTTTGTGACGCACGCGCAGTCCGAGGCTTTAGCACTGTCTGATCGTATCGTGGTTATGAACCAAGGTCGTATTGAGCAGGTTAGCCCGCCTTACGAACTCTATACAAGGCCCAATAGTTTGTTTGTTGCGCAGTTCATTGGGCGTAACACACTGATCCCCGGCAAAGTGAAATTGACGAGTGGGCATATTGTAACGCTGGATACCCCCTATGGAGCGTTGAACGGTTCCTCGCTTGACAGCGTGAAAATTGGAGACAAAGCCAACTTAGTTTTGCCAGCAGAAGCAGTCGATTTGTTACCTGCTAAAACATCCAAGGCAGAAGTCAGTAAAAATTACGGTGGTGGTAGCATTGCGGTGAAAGTGCAACGAATCCAGAAAATCGGCCACATTGTGCAGATGGATGTTCAATTGGGCGAGGGTCGCAGCATGGGGCTTGAGGGCCATGCCGATAAATATGGCGGGCGTTTTGCAGCAGGTGATGCGGCGTTAGTGGCTTGGCGCAAAGATGGTGCAACGGTGATTGCGGGTTGATGATGGAAACTGTTTCGCAAATTTCTAAGAAACTTCGTAGCGGTAAATTGGATGCTGTTGAGCTGACTGAGCAAGTTTTGGAAAAGATCAAATCTTGTGATGATCGGGCGATATTTCTTGATGTTCTGGCCGACCGAGCGCGCGTTGAAGCGAAGGCTTCGCGGCGGCGTTTGAAGGCTGGAAAACCTGCGAGTACTCTTGATGGCGTGCCGATTGGTTGGAAAGACTTGTTCGACATTGAAGGCCACGTAACAACAGCAGGATCTGTTGTGTTGAATTTTAATCCGCCTGCCAAGGCCGATGCTGCTTTGGTTGATGCGGGCAAACGCGCTGGCATGGTGGCAATCGGTACGTTGAACATGACGGAGTTTGCCTATTCCGGCATTGGTATTAACCCGCATTATGGCACGCCGCGAAATCCGAACGATAGGACGGTGCATCGCTCACCTGGTGGTTCTTCGTCTGCATCAGGTGTTGTTGTGGCCAAAGGCTTGTTGCCCGTGGCGATCGGCACCGATACTGGCGGTTCGATTCGTATACCTGCATCATTCAACGGTGTCGTTGGATACAAAAGTTCGACGGGCCATTATGACATGCGCGGTGTGTTTCCGCTGTCGCGCACGCTGGATACGCTAGGCCCCTTGGCGCAAACGGTTGAGGACTGTGTGTTAGTTGACCGTGTGCTGCGTGGATCAAGCAAAGCAATTGCCAAGCGCGATGTGAAGGGCATGGAATTCATCGTGCCCACCAACATCATGTTTGATGGCATTGAAGATGCGGTGCTGGCGAATTTTGATGCTGCATTGGCGCGTATTTCAAAAGCGGGTGGCAAGATTAAGCGCAAGCCCTTTCCGGTGTTTGAGAAATTCTTCGAACTTTTAAAGACTCGCGGTAATGTGTTAGGGCCAGAGGCACTGCATGTGCACTTTGAGCGCGTGAACGGGCCAGATGCTGCGCGCATGGACCAGCGTGTTGTGAAGCGCATAAAGCTGGCCGAAAATATGACGGCAGTTGATTTGGTTGAGGTGCTGATTCAGCGCAAGGCACTGATTGCAGAATGCAATGAGCTGATCGGTGATGCCATTGTCATCTGCCCGACCACGCCCCATGTGGCGATGGATATTAAGCCGCTTGAAGCAGATATGGATTTGTTCTTCGAAGTGAATGCCAAAACTTTGCGCAATACGATGATTGGAAATTTTTTAGATTGGTGTGGGCTTGCCATTCCATCGGGGAAAGATGGCGCAGGTATGCCGACTAGTGTGTTGCTCTCCGCGCCACATGGCCATGATACTCAGATATTGGGAAGTGGTTTGACATTAGAAAGTTTGATCAGAGGTTAACATGGCCGAAGTCTATCCAAAACTTTTTTCGCCAATGAAGCTGGCGGGGCTGACGATCAAGAACCGCATCGCTATGGCGCCGCTCACACGGCAGATGGCGGAAGCCGATGGCACGCCGACCGATGAGATGGCGGCCTATTATGCCAGACGTGCGCGCGGTGGTTTTGGTTTGATCATCACCGAGGGTACGTATGAACAAGAGAAGTTTGGTGCCAAAGCCTATTTATCCCAGCCCGGCATTACTAACAAAAAGCATGTTAAGGCTTGGGCTAAGGTTGCCAAAGGCATTCAAGAAAACGGTGCTAAAAGTATTTTACAATTGATGAGTGGTGGTCGTGTTTCCGATCCGCGCGTGTTGAACGGAAAAGCCCCAGTTAGTGCATCCGCGACACAGAGTGGTGGCTGGACGCTTTACACCGACTCTGATTACGAACGTCAAATTCGCAATATTAAAAGCAAGAGTTGGCCAAAGGTAACATTCGGCAAGGCGCGCGCTTTAACTGTGAAGGAACTTGATAAAGTTGCAGAAGGTTTTGCGGATGGGGCGGCGCGCGCTGTTGAGGCTGGCTTTGATGGCGTGGAGATTCATGGGGCCAATGGTTATCTGTTGTGGCAATTTATCAATCCGAAAACCAATCTCCGCGAAGACGAATATGGTGGCTCGCCAGAAAATAATGTGCGCTTTGCACGAATGGTGTGCGAGCGCGTGCGCAAGGCGATTGGTAAAGATAAAATTATCACCCTGCGGATATCCCAAGACGGCGTTGATGATTTTGTTGGCGCGTTTCCCGGTGGTGTAAAATATGCTGAAGCGATAGGTAAAGCGCTGCGTGGCGCTGAGATTGACGCGTTGCATTGGTCAAGTTTCGGCTGGCGCGACAACCGTGACCCGAATTCTAAAACTCCGATGTCACAAGTGATCAAGCAAGCATCAGGCTTACCGGTGATTACCAATGGCGACATCGCGGAAGGGGCTGAAGCTGAATCATGTCTCGCGTCCGGCGGTGGCGATATGGTGGCAATCGGTAGACAAAGTCTCACCCATCCGGATTGGCCATATATTGTGCGTTCGGGCGTGGCCTATGATTGGCTGCCTTTCGACCGCAAATATGTGATCCGACCTTCACTCGACTACGGCATTGCCTATCCGGTAGCGCTGCAAGACCCAAAATGGACCCTCAAATTTAAATAAGGAGAAACGACCATGGCAAAAGCGAAAAAGAAAATTATTTGTGCGTTTGGTACTGATATTGACTCAGTGGCAGGCTGGATTGGGTCATATGGTGGTGGCGATTCACCGTCAGATATTCAGCGTGGTGTGTTTGCCAGCGAAGTGGGCAATATTCGCCTGTTGAACCTGTTCAAGAAGTTCAAAATCAAAACCACATTCTTCATTCCCGGCCACTCAATTGAATCATTCCCCGATCAAGTAAAGCGCATTGTTGATGAAGGTCATGAAGTGGGTGCGCATGGCTATTTGCATGAAAATCCAGTGGCGATGACGCCAACACAAGAAGAGGATGTGCTCGCCCATTGCGTCGATATTATTCAACGCCTCTCCGGCAAAAAACCACGCGGCTACGTGGCCCCGTGGTGGGAAATGTCGGCGCACACTGCGGCGTTATTGCAGAAATATGGCTTCGAATATGACCACAGCCAAGGCTACCGTGATTTCCAACCCTTCTATGCTCGTGTCGGTGATAGCTGGAACTTGATCGACTATTCCAAGACGGCCAAGGAATGGATGCGTCCGATGAAACATGGCAAGGAAATCGACCTCGTTGAAGTAGGTGCCAATTGGTATGTTGATGATCTGCCGCCGATGATGTTCATGAAGAAAGCGCCAAACAGCCATGGCTTCGTGAATCCCCGCGACATTGAAGAAATGTGGCGCGATCAGTTTGATTGGGTTTATCGCGAAATGGATTATGGCGTGTTCCCTTTCACGATCCATCCCGACGTGAGCGGCCGCCCCCAGGTGTTGTTGATGTTGGAGCGCTTGATCAAGCACATCAATAAACATGAACATGTTGAATGGATGACCTTTGAGGAAATGGCACGCGATTTCCGCAAGCGCTATCCCTTTGCCAGCGGCAAGCGGCCAGACGTGGTCTGATGTGCTCAAGCTGCGGATATCCGGCAGCACCGGGCCATTGGACCGAGGCTGGCGCATCCGAAACACATGATCG
>JAYVPZ010000179.1:0-2130 GCA_043757105.1 Aestuariivirga sp.
CGCCATGAATTTGGCCGGAAACCCGAGGGATCACCGGGTTGTGGCAGCGATGTCAGGCGGGGTGGACTCGTCGGTCGTGGCCGGGCTTTTAAAAATTGCAGGCTATGATGTAGTGGGGATCACGCTCCAGCTCTATGACCACGGCGAGGCAATACGGCGCAAAGGTGCTTGCTGTGCGGGGCAAGATATTCATGATGCGCGGCGCGTGGCGGCGGCACTGGACATCCCGCATTATGTGCTGGATTTTGAATCGCGCTTTAAAGAAGCGGTGATAGATGATTTTGTTGAGAGCTATCTACAAGGCTCAACACCCATCCCATGTGTGAAGTGCAATCAGACAGTGAAGTTTGCCGATCTCTTAGCGCGGGCGAAGGATTTGGATGCATCGTGTTTGGCCACAGGGCATTATATTGAAAGCCGTATGCGAGATAGCGGCGGGCGCGATTTGTTTACACCCGCTGATATGGCGCGCGACCAAAGTTATTTCCTGTTTGCGACCACGCAAACGCAGATTGACTATTTGCGTTTTCCGCTGGGTCAATTACCCAAGAGCGAAGTTCGCGTTGTGGCGAATGAACTTGGTTTGATTGTCGCTGATAAACCCGACAGCCAAGATATTTGCTTTGTGCCAGACGGAAAATACGCAGATGTGATTTTGAAAATTCGCCCCGATGCGGCAGAGGCTGGAGACATTGTGCATTTAGACGGGCGCATGTTAGGGCGGCACGAGGGCATTATTCATTACACCATTGGCCAGCGTAAAGGTTTGGGCATAGGCGGCGGTGATCCGCTGTTTGTGGTGAAGTTAGATGCGGCGCAGAAACAAGTCATCGTCGGCCCGCGCGAAGCATTAAAGCAGAATGAGATAGCGGTTTCAGCTCTCAACTGGTTGGGGCGCGAGGCACTAAGCGATGAGCCATCGAAAGTGTTTGTAAAAATAAGATCGACCAGACCAGCCGTCGAAGCCTCTATTCGCCGGGAAGGCGAGGGTGCAGTGGTCGCGATTGCCGAAGGTGAATATGGCATTTCGCCGGGGCAGGCTTGCGTGCTGTATGATGGCTTGGGAGAAGGGGCCCGCGTGCTCGGTGGCGGATTTATTTCGCTCGATAGGCCGCGCGTCGCGTTCACCCGTTCGGGGTTTGCGTTAGGGCTGTGAGTTTCCTATAATCGTAACCGCAGGCTTGAAGGACGAACAATTGGCTAAGCTGAAAAAACTCAATCTCAATGCAAAGCTAGACCTTGAAATCAAAAAGGGCATCGCTTGGTCGGTTCATGCCTTCACAGCAAGCGGCATTGTGCTTGGATTTTTGGCGCTTGTCGCGGTTTTGAAGAATGATGCGGTGGCTGCCTTTATGTGGTTGGGCCTCGCACTTTTTGTCGATGGTGTGGACGGTTCATTGGCGCGCAAAGCACGGGTTCGGGAATACACGCCGAATTTTGATGGGGCTTCGCTTGATCTGGTGATTGATTATTTCACTTATGTGGCTGTGCCCGCCTTGATGATCTATTGGTTTAATATGGTGGCGGTTCCATTCTGGTTTTCGCCGAGCACGTGGAGTTTAATTGCGGCTGCCACTGTAATGGCGGTTTCGCTTTATACATTTGCAAATGTTGGCATGAAGTCATTTGATTATTATTTTGTGGGCTTTCCTGCGATTTGGAACGTTGTAGTTCTTTATTTCTACCTGTTCAACACGGGTTGGCTAGTGAATGGCATAACCGTTGTTGTTCTCAGTATTCTCACTTTTATACCGATAAAATTCGTTCATCCTTTGCGTGTCACGCATTGGCGCGAACTTACGATTTCGATGACAGTGCTTTGGGCAGCTTTGACATTAAGTTTGGTGATTAGTGGGCGCAATGCCGACTATTCAGATTGGATTTATAAACTACAGTTGGTTCTGTTTGCGGCGGCGTCGCTCTATTTTGCAGGCATTTCTATTTGGCGGACTTTTGTGCTGGGGGACCAAGGCGATGAAGGTGGCGATGATGATCCAGAGAGCGATGTTGCTGCGACTTGACTTTCGCTTATGACTTTCACTATATGCCGCCCACGTGGCGAGGTAGCTCAGTTGGTTAGAGCACGGGAATCATAATCCTGGGGTCGGGGGTTCAACTCCCTCTCTCGCC
>JAYVPZ010000180.1:0-8182 GCA_043757105.1 Aestuariivirga sp.
AATATGCATTGGCAAGATGAAGGCGCGTGGACAGGCGAGGTTTCGCCATTGATGCTTTTAGATTGCGGGGCACGCATCGTTGAAATTGGCCATAGTGAGAGGAGAACGCACTTTGGCGAAACAGATGAAACCGTTGCCAAGAAAACGGCAGCCGCGGTTAAGCATGGTCTGATTGCATTGGTTTGCATTGGTGATACCAAAGCGGAATATGATGCCGGGAGAACAGGGCAGGTTTTAGAACATCAGACACGCATGTTGCTGAGTGGCGTTTCCGATACCAGCAAGGTTGTCATCGCATACGAACCTGTATGGTCGATTGGCGAGGGTGGAACACCAGCACCGCCTGCATTTGCAGAGGTGCAACACAAGCTTATTAAACAAGTGACCGCAGATGTTGTGGGCAAGCCCTTGCGCGTTGTTTATGGTGGTAGCGTGAATGCCCAAAATTGCGTGGAACTTGCGGCACAGCCTGATATTGACGGGTTGTTTATTGGGCGTTCTGCATTGGATGTTCAAGGCTATCTTAGTATAATACAGTCTGTTCTTGATTCACAGGGAGTTTGAATATGAAGATTGCGCTGGGCGCTGATAGCGCGGGGAAACCTTTGATTGACGTGATTGAAGCCCACCTGAAAGCAAAGGGGCATCATGAAATTGTTAACATGAGTCAGAGCGGATTTTATGCTGATCTTTCTGCAGCGGTCGCAGGAGCTGTGATGGATGGTAGAGTTGACCGTGCCATACTTTCCTGTGGCACTGGGATTGGCGTTTGCATCGCAGCTAATAAAATTCCCGGCATTCGTGCGGCATTGACCCATGACACATACTCTGCAGAACGCGCGGCAAAATCTAACAACGCGCAGATCATAACGATGGGTGCGCGGGTTATTGGGCCAGAATTGGCCAAGGCCATTGTCGATATGTTTTTGGCCAGCGAGTTTGACCACAAAGGTTCGTCAGCAGAAAACGTCGCGGCGATTAATCGGCTTGACCGCTAACACACATTGACCAAGGCCTCACCCGCCAAAAATCGACGCACTTCTTCGGCGGCAAGGCCTGCAGCGTAAGTGACAGTGCGAACCGATGCCCCCGCAATATGGGGTGTGAGGGTGACATTGGGCAGTTGCAGTAAAGGCCAGTCTGCGGGCACAGGTTCAATTGCGAATGTTTCCAACATAGCTCCGCGCAAATGGCCTTCGCTCATCACTTTATAAAGCGCATCATAATCCAGCAATGGGCCACGGGCCGTGTTGATGAATGTGGCGTCTGGTTTCATTTTCCGAAGCGTTGCTTCGTTGATCATTTGAGTGGTTTCTGCAGTGACACGGGGGTGAAGCGAGATGACGTCAGACTCTGCAAGCAGCGTGTCGAGCGAAGTTTGAATGACACCATCGCGCAAGTCGTCGGCACTAAGCTGCACATAGGGATCTGACACAAGGATTTTGCATCCAAACACTTTCAGAAATTTCACAACGCGGCGGCCCACTTCGCCATAACCGAGAAGGCCTACGGTCATTTCAGAAAGCTCACGGCCGGTTACGTCTGCACGGTATAAATCACCGCGATATTCGCCTTTGCGCAACGCATCATGGCCTTTTGTGATATTGCGGGTTTCGGCTAAAATTGCGCCGATGGTGAATTCTGCAACGGCGGATGCATTACGGCCGGGCGTGTTGACCACTTTGATATTTCTTGCGCGCGCGGCTTTCATATCAATGTTCACAGGCCCGCCCCGGGATACGGCGATGAGTTTCAAATTTGGCAAGCGGTCCATGATGCTGGCCGAAAAGGGTGCGAGTTGTGTGACGGCAACAGTTGCGCCGCCCACCAATTCAACCACTTGATCAGCACTGCCCATATATTCTTTTAAGCCGTCCATACCCTCGACGGCATAGCCATGTTCCATAGGTTCATCGGGCCAGGGCAAATCATGTTTTTGGATATCGAGTTCGAAGTTTTTGCAGCGATCGCGCAACGCCGCTTCAAACATTTCAGAAAGCATAAAGCGATCACCGATGATGGAAATTTTATGGGGCATGGTTTTTCAACTCAAAAGATTTGCGCCAGAGGGGACGCATGACTTCACGGGTTTCTTTGTAGATTGCAAATGCACCGTCATAGATTTTTGTAAGTCCAGCATCTGGCAGTGTTGCATGGCCGATCAAAGGTTTGACCCATTGGTCAACGCAGGCGCTCATATTGGGGTAAATTTTCTGTTGGACTGCGGCGATCATCGCAACACCGGCGGCACCTGCCTCTTCACGCGAGACGACGAAAATTTTGCAATTGAGGACGCTGGCTAAAATGACACGCAAGGCCTTTGAACGCGCCGCGCCACCTGTGATGCGAACTTCTGACGGTATGCCGCCCATCACTGCATAACAATCCCGCGCGGCAAAGCACAGACCTTCATAGACGCTGCGCATAAGATCAGCATAACTTGCACCGAGTTCCAATCCTGTGAACATGGCGCGTGCCTTTGCATCAAGGAATGGCCCGCGTTCTCCAGCATGAGAAATATAGGGATGATAGATTGAGCTGGCGGGCTTTGCGTTCAGAATGTTTTCGTCGAGAGTTTTGAGAAGGTCGGCGCGGCTGCGGGTGATGCCTTGGCTTTTGAGAACATCCAACCCCAGATCAAGCATCCAATCAATGTTTAAGGTGGACGCCATGTTTGACTGAGACTGAGTTTGCAAACCTGATTCAGGAAAGGGCATGGTGAAACCCGACATCTCTGAATTGAGTTTCACATCATTGGCGATTGGTACAATGCGCATATGCATGCCGGTGGAACCAACAATCGTGCAACCTAACTTTCCCAATGGATCATAAAGCCCGCCACCAAGGCCGGCGCAGACCACATCAACAAAGCCAAGCACAACAGGGGTTCCGGGCTTAAGGCCGATGTCACCTGCGATGGCCGCCGACAGCGGATGCGATGTCGTTGTGCCGTCAACGATGGGAGGCAGCAAATGCTTGGTATCACCGGCGCCCATCTGGTCTAAGAAATCGGGTTGATATTTACGCGTTCTGAAATTGCCAAAAGTGAAATTTGCTTCCGATGGATCAGTGCAGCGCTGACCTGTGAAATTGTAATAGAGCCAATCTTTACAATGAAATGCGGTGGTTGCATTGATCAACACATCAGGTGTGTTTCGTTTCAACCAAACCAATTGGCTGGAGGCTTGGCCTGCATAGACGCCTGTGCCGGTGCGGCCATAATGATCAGCATAATTTTTGCTGCGCACGAATTCTTCAGCAATAGAAACGGCGCGTGCATCCAGCCAAAGAAAAGCTGGGCCGACGGGTTTTCCCGCCGCGTCGATCATCCAATTTCCGTCGCCCTGCCCCGTCACGGCGATCGCTACCAGCCTGTCTGCTAAGTTTGGAACTTTCTCGACCAGCTGTTTGAGGCAGGCGACTGCATCTCGCCACGTGCGGGCCATGTCTTGTTCAACGCCACCGTTGGGCAAACTCACATAGGAATTGGGAATGGCGGCGAAAGCTATTTGCTCACCCAACAAAGTGAAGGCCACAGATTTTAAAACTGATGTGCCAGCATCAATCCCAATCAGAACGCCATCTTTCATCCCCAAATACCGTAACCATCTTTCATACGCAGACGCACGCGTTCAATTTCTTCGTCCGAAAGAATGACAGGCTCGCCGATTTGCAAAGCCAAGTAATATTGTTTTGCAATGGTTTCGAGCTCTATGGCCAACCACATGGCTTTATCTAAATTCGAACCAACGGCAATCATACCATGTGTGCCCATGATGCAGCCAGAGCGGCCGTCCAGAGCTTTTACAACATGATCTGATAATTCTTTCGATCCAAACACCGCATAATCCGCACACCGAATATTCGGGCCACCGAAAGCAGCTATCATATAGTGGCATGCAGGAATTTCTTTGCGCAGCATGGAAAGCACGGTGGCATAAGTGGAATGCACGTGGACAATGGCATTCACGTCTGGCCTTGCTGTGTAAATATCAAAGTGGAAGCGCCATTCGCTTGATGGCTTATAAGGCCCAGAAAAGTCGCCATATTTGCCACCAAAGGGCAGCAGCGCCAAATCCTCTGGTAGCATTGATTCGTAGGCACGCGACGTCGGGGTGATAACCACGCCCGCATCCGTCCGGACGCTAATATTGCCGGATGTGCCTTGGTTTAGGCCAGTGCGGTTTGAATCCATGCAGGCGTCAATGATGGACCTACGGATTTCGATTGTGTTTTTGGTTGACAATATATGTCTCTCCAATTGTGCTGATAAACTTGTTTTAAGTTTTTATGAGTGCTTACATGTTTCTCATAACAAAAAAATTCAACAATTCAAACAGAGGAGAAACATATGACAAAAACTAATCTGCAGTCACTTCTTGCAGGGGCCGCCATTTTCGCATTGATGAGCTCGGCTGCCTTTGCGGATGGCACTTGGAACCGAGGTGCTAATGGCGATGTGCAATCGCTTGATCCACATAAGACTTCGACAATTGAAGAAGCCAACATCATTGGTGATTTGTTTACCGGACTGGTGGCAGTGGACGCCGAAGGCAATATTATTCCGGGTGCGGCTGAAAGTTGGACTGCTTCTGCGGATCTCAAAACCTATACATTCAAAATGCGTAGTGGTGCTGTGTGGTCTGATGGAACGCCTGTTACTGCGAAAGATTTTGCTTTCTCAATTCGCCGTGTGATTGATCCTGCGACCGCCTCGGAATATGCCTCGATGGCGTTTCCGGTTTTGAATGCTGAGCAAGCCAATGGTGGCAAGGCCAAGCTTGAGGACGTAGGTGTTAAGGCGATTGATGACGGCACACTTGAAATTACGCTAAAGGGCCCAACGCCTTATTTCCTTGAAATGCTCACCCACCAAGCTATGTATGGTGTGTCGGAAGCAAATGTTAAAAAGTTTGGCGCTGATTTTGTGAAAGTCGGAAACTTGGTTTCGAATGGTGCTTTCACACTGGCCGAAAACGTGCCGGGTGATCACATCAAGCTCGTCAAAAATCCAAAGTTTTTTGAGGCTGATAAGGTTTCGCTTGACGTTGTGAATTACATTCCAACGGAAGACCGCGCCGCTGGTGTGAAGCGTTTTCAAGCTGGCGAAATTGACTCAATGAATGATATTCCAACTGAACAATTGACCGACATGAAAGCCAAGTTTGGCGATCAAGTTCATATTACAGCTCAGCTCGGCACTTATTATTATGTGTTCAAAGTCAAGAAAGCACCGTGGGATAATCCGAAGCTTCGGAACGCAATTTCAATGGTGATTGACCGTGATCAATTGGCGACCAAGACTTGGTCAAACGCCATGTTGCCTGCCTATTCAATGGTGCCTCCTGGTGTGAAGGGTTATTCAATTCGCACCATGGACTATGCCGGGATTACCCAGCTTGACCGCGAAGATGCGGCCAAGAAGATTTTTGACGAGTTAGGAATTTCACCTGCCAAGCCGCAAAAATTAGAAATTCGCTATAACACCTCTGAAAACCACAAGAACACGGCAGTGGCTATTCAAGAAATGTTGAAGCCATGGGGCTTTGATGTTTCGTTGATTAACACTGACGGCAAAACGCATTATAGCTATCTGGAACAACGCGGTGATTTTGATTTGGCGCGCGCGGGCTGGATTGCCGATTTTAAAGATCCCGTTACATTCCTCAATCTTGCCCATACAGGCGATGGCAACAACTACGCCGATTATAGCAACAAAGACTATGATGCGCTTTTGGACAAGGCTTCGGTGGAAGCTGATCCCGCAGCTCGGATGAAAATGCTTTCAGATGCTGAAGCTATTTTCATGAAGGATGTGCCTTTAATGCCGCTGCTTTATTACAGCACACATAATCTGATTTCTTCAAAGCTTCATGGCTTCATCGAGAATCCGATGGATAAGCATGCTTCACGGTATGTTAGCAAAGACTAATCACTGAACTTTAGGCCCGTTTGCTATTCAAGCAGCCGGGCCTTCCTCTAGGTGTTTAGCCATGCTGCGATATGTGTTTCGGCGGTTGCTCACGGCAATCCCTACGCTGTTTCTAATAATCACTATTTCATTTTTCCTGATGCATATTGCGCCGGGCGGCCCCTTCAATATGGAACGCGGCATTCCGCCAGAGATCAAGGCGAATATTGAGCGCGTGTTTCATTTAGATGAACCCGTGTGGATGCAATATTTTCGCTATCTCGGAAATCTGGCGCATGGCGATTTAGGGCCAAGTTACATTCTTGTGAATTTCTCAGTCGCTGAATTGTTTGCGCAAAGTCTGCCTGTGTCTCTTCGCATAGGTGGATGGGCCATGTTGTTGTCGCTTGTGGTAGGCTCTGCAATGGGTGTTCTTGCGGCTTTGCGGCATAACAAGTTTGTCGATTATTTTATCGTCACTTTGGCCACGGGTGGATCTACCCTTCCAACTTTTGTAACGGCTCCGCTCATTCAGTTGGTTTTCGGCCTGACATTGAAATGGATTTGGATTGGTGGCTGGCATGACGGAGAGCTTGCGGCGGCCATCGGGCCAATCATAACTTTAGCTTTGCCGCAGCTTGCAACAGTTGCGCGGCTGATGCGCGGCTCGATGATTGAAGCATTGAACGCTCATCATATTCGCACCGCCCGCGCCATGGGGCTTTCAGATTTTTCTGTTGTTGTGAAGCATGCCATGCGCGGCGCTTTGCTGCCGATTGTTTCTTATGCAGGGCCTGCCGCTGCTGGCCTTGTTACAGGTTCAATCATCGTTGAAACCATTTTTCAAATTCCTGGTGTGGGCCGTGCTTTTATTGATGGTGCGCTCAATCGTGATTACACACTGGTCATGGGCACCGTTATTTTGATTGCGGTTTTTACGATTCTTTTCAATTTCTTATCCGACGTACTTTATGCTTTGGTTGATCCACGGGTGCGCTATGACTGATGGTGCAGCAACCCAAGGTCGGTCATTGTGGATTGACGCATGGAACCGCTTGAAGGCCAATCGCGCGGCTATTATCAGCGCGATTTATTTATGTTTCATTGTTCTGCTCACAATCATTGGCCCAAATTTGACTGGCCATGATTTCACCACGCAATATCCAAGCTATGTGCGCGTTTCGCCAAGTTTGGAGCCCTACCCCAAGGCGGATAAACTTGATCAAGAGATTAAAGAAATTATCACGAGGGCGCATCTCTCCTTGAAAGAATGGAAGCAAGAAGGCGGGCGCTTTTTGGTCACGGTCACATCCGCAAAGCCAATTGATGACCGTGTGACGCGCTATCTCGACCGATCAGACTCATTCAAAGACGGTAAAGTTGAAAGTAAATCCGCCGACGGCTTAGAAATGACGATGAGTGCTTCCGTGCAGCATCTCTATTTTTTCTTAGGCACAGATATTAGCGGCCGCGATCTTCTCACTCGTACATTGATGGCAGGGCGCGTGTCGCTTCTGGTCGGCCTGCTTGCCGGCATGGTGGCTGTGACCATTGGCGTTCTCTATGGTTCAGTGTCGGGTTTTCTGGGGGGCAAGATTGATGAGTTGATGATGCGCATTGTTGATATTCTTTATGCGCTGCCGTTTACATTTTTTGTCATCATGCTGGTGGTGTTCTTTGGGCGAAACTTCATGCTGATGTTTCTGGCCATCGGTGCGGTGCTGTGGCTCGACATGGCGCGGATCGTGCGCGGGCAAACGCTTTCGCTCAAGCGTCAAGAATATGTGCAGGCGGCTGAGGCGATGGGCGTTAACAGTTGGGGTATTTTGATGCGGCACATCATTCCCAATATGTTGGGGCCGATTATTATTTACGTCACGCTTTTAGTGCCGCAAGTCATCATTCTTGAAAGCTTCTTGTCTTATCTTGGTCTCGGCGTTCAGGAGCCGATGTCGAGTTGGGGAGTGCAAATTTCTCAAGGTTCGCGCAATATGGAGGGCGCCACGTATTTGTTGATTGTGCCTGCCGTTTTTCTGACCAGCACTTTGTTTGCACTCAATTTCATTGGCGACGGTCTGCGCGATGCGCTTGATCCGAAGGATCGCTGAGATGAAACCCGTGCTTGAACTTAAAAATGTTGAAGTGAATTTCGACACGCTGGATGGCAATGTGGCGGCGGTCAAAGGTGCAAACATAACTGTTAACGCTGGTGAGACGATTGCCATCGTCGGCGAGTCAGGTTCCGGCAAAAGCCAATTGGTGATGGGGGCT
>JAYVPZ010000181.1:0-2124 GCA_043757105.1 Aestuariivirga sp.
CGCCGATAAAAACGCCGTCAACCAAAGCTGGGGTTCTGGCTGGGGTGTGCGCCTGCTCAATAAACTTGTCGCCGACCACTATGAAAAATAATCGCCAAACTCCGTCATCCCCATCTTTTAGTCCGTCATCCCCGCGAAGGCGGGGACCCCGCTTCCTTTTATAAAGACCACATAACCCATGCCCGAAGTTTGGTTCTACCACCTCGAAAAACAACCCTTGGATCACGTGCTTCCGCGCATCGTGGCCAAGGCCATTGAACGCGGGCTTCCTTTGGTCATCCAAACCCCAGGCCAAGACCATATCACCAAAATCTCAGACATGCTCTGGGCCGCCGAAGACGTGGCTTTTCTGCCGCACGGTTTTGAAGGCGACGGGCAGGGCGAACTCCAACCCGTCTGGCTCACCAGTGGCGCTGATAACCCAAACGAATCCAAAATGCGCATCTACACCCACGGCGCCATTCCCGCCGATATATCATCACTTTCCAGAGCCATGTTAATGTTTGATGGTAACGACCCACAAGCCCTTGATGCCGCCAGAGCCGAATGGAAACGCCACAAAGCCAACGGACACAGCGTCTCCTATTGGCGTCAAGACGAATCCGGCAAATGGCAGGACCAAGCAAAATGACCGACAAACTCAAATACCGCCTTTTAACTGGCCGCAATCGCTACCTTTTGAGCCATGGCCAACAACAAACATTTGCTGCATCATCATTGCGGCGTAACGGTCGAGGCCAATAAATGTTCCATCGCACCACATTGCTCAAATGTTTTGTTTATTGCTTTGCTTTTCTTCCAAATCAAGCCTCGGCCCATGTAAAATGGTTCGCACCTTACATCGTTGAATCAACACCACGTCCGATCTCAAATACGTTATTGAACCCTTGGTTCTGGCTAGGCATAATTCTAGTTTTGATGTTCTTCATCGCAACGCGCTTCCTCGAAAACTCTAAATTCGGCGAAAGAATTATGATAGTTCTTGACCGCGCTACAAACTTCCTCTGGACTCGTCTTGATGATTTCGTGCGTGCCGTTATTGGTGCTTTTTTTATAGCAATTTTCGCAACTGGCGGCATCTACTTAACACCAGATTTAAAAACTCCATCTGAATGGGTTTCTTGGATCCAATTGTTGATTGCAATATTTGTTTTCTTCCGAGCCACCCAACCGATTGCCGCAGCTCTCATCATCGGACTTTGGGCTTTGGCCCTGCGCGATTATCAACTCTTCCATCTGCTGGATTATTTAGCACTTGGCGTGGGTGTGGCAGCTTATCTTGTCCTCGAAGTTTCCAAAAACTCAGACTGGCGCAAACATCGTTTCGAGGTTTTGCGTTGGGGCGTAGCAATTGCGCTCATGTGGTCAAGCTTGGAAAAATTTGCGTATCCTGAGTGGTTCTATCCTTTGGTGGTTGAAAAGCCTTTTCTCACGTTTGGTCTGTCGCGTGATGCTTTCATCCCCATGGCGGGTGTTGCTGAATTCACAATGGGATTTGGTATGATTTGGACTCCTCTTGTTCGTCGTCTTTCAGCGTTAGCAATGTTTATCATCTTTAATGCCGCAGTTTATCCTTTCGGGCGGATTGATTTAATCGGCCATGCTCTCATCATGGCGATCATCATAGTTATCGCAGTCGATCGTACCCGCGAAAACCATTTCCTTCCAAAACTAAAAGCACAACTCTTCGGCGTACCTTCAGGCTTAGTCTTTGCGTTAGCGCTGTTTAGCGCATCATACTGGGGCTTGCATGCCGCAATTTACTCAAATCAAGGAACCGCGACCACGCCGACTGAGCTTACAACACATACCCAGAACCCAGAAAATCCGCACTGACAAAACCAAACTGGATAGGCAGCCCAAACGTCGTCCTCAGTCACCGCCTAGCCCGTCATTCCCGCGAAGGCGGGAATCCAACTTTCTGCCAGCTGTTAGTTTCAACGATCCGATTATATCGAGCTCTAGAGCGCCGCACTTTCAATTGAATCCATATCCAGCAGCTTCGAAATAGTTTGAGCATTCTTCCGGCGAGAACAGTGCGCAGATGTTTCCGATAGCTTTCCAGAGATCATCAATAGTTCTGGCTGCTGTTGCACGAAGGTGAGCTTTCAGTTTTGAGAAGGC
>JAYVPZ010000182.1:0-8171 GCA_043757105.1 Aestuariivirga sp.
AACAATGTTGATCAGGCTTTGAAAGTTCTGAAGAAGAAAATGCAACGTGAAGGCATTTTCCGTGAAATGAAGATGCGTGATGCTTTTGAAAAGCCATCCGTAAAACGCGCCCGCGAAGCTGCAGAAGCTGTCCGCCGTGCGCGCAAATTGACCCGCAAGAAGTTGCAACGCGAAGGTCTGTTGCCTATGCCTAAGAAAATCGAGAAGCCTAAGCGCTTTGGCGGTGCTGGCGGCGGCGGCGGTGGAGCTGGTTTCTAAGATTTAGAGATTTTGAATTTGAAAGAGCCGCTGAGTGATCAGCGGCTTTTTTTGTTTGATCAAATCTCCTACTACCCGTCATTCCTGCGAAGGCAGGAATCCAGCTTTCTTCCAACGACTTGCATGGTTAGTTTAGCTGGATGCCAGCCTTCACTGGCATGACGGATTGAGGGGTTAGACGTAATTTGAGAATTCTGTATCGCTTGATACTCTATTTTTGAGCTGCGAGGTCATCCGCTTCGAAAATTCGGAAATTTTCTGGTTTGAGGTTTTCTTGTGTGAAGCCTTGCATGAAAATTGATGCACCATTTGCAGCGTAGTTAATTTTCACGCCTTTGATGCCGCCTTCACTGGTGTTCTTCATTTGCATTTTTTCAAAACTGTAGCCGCCAGTGATATTGAGAATATCAGCTGCTTTGAAATCTGTAACCGTATCATTGCCGTCATAGCCGCTTCCTGAATCTGAATAGGCTGAAAACATGTATTGGTTTTTGCCGCCACCACCCGTCAGCAAATCGTCGCCGGTGCCGCCGTTGATTTTGTCATTCTCCAAACCGCCTACAATAATGTCATTGCCAAAGCCGCCATAAAGCCGATTATGGCCTGGGCCACCAGAGATGAAATCATCGCCACCACCGCCAAAAATGATGTCATCACCTATGCCTGTTGCGATTGAGTGGTTTTGATTGTCGTTGAAGAGAATGAGATTATGCGCGTTTGGATTGATTTGATTTTCGTCGAGTGCGCCGCCATCAGACGAAATATGAATATCGACGCCCTTTTGGCCTTCGGGTCTGATGTTGTGGTGTTCTTGGCCCCGCATGAAGGCAATGTAAGCGAGGCCTGCGGGTTTCCAGTTTGGGGTGCCATCAGCCTTCAACTTTGATAGCGCTAAACCATATTGATATTGTTCTGATTGCATTGCGCCTTCTGCTGGTCGATCAAACATTTCGTAAATTGTAGCTGTGTTCACAAAATCCCAATTGCGCATCAACCCAAGAGTTTGCACAATGTTTTCAGTTTGCGTGGTCTCGACCAATTGTTGAGAAAGTGTTAGGCCCATTGGCACATCGCCATATTTAAAAGGGTCAATAAAAGCTGTGTTGAGCTGTGCAAAATAATTTGAACTGGTAATGTCTCCAACAAATGAGCTGGCACCCCATTCAGAAAAATTGACATTGATTTTGCCATAACCCATTTGCGCAAAGCGGGCCATGGTGCGGGTTATACCCAGTTCGGTGTTTTCATCAAAAAACTGATCAGCTTTGTTGTTGCGCGAAGCGTAACTATAGATGCGGGAACGCAGCTCAATTGTTTTTGCGCGTTCGATTAAACTCTCCCACGTGAAACGATCGTCTGTTGGCATTAAAATGTGGCCATAGCTTAAATTATCGCGCACCTCGCTGGGGCCAGCCTCGATCAATTTGTGATATTGGGTAATTGGCTCAAGCCATGCTTGGACATTAATTCCATAGGGATGCATGCCAATTTGATCGAGTGCCAAGTGGCCAGACGCATTTTTGCTGCTGGCGTTTTGCGGTTTGTAATCGGCGATGGCTTGCCAGAATGCAGGGTTGTAGGTGCCGCCAACAGGAGGGGCAATAACTGGCGGCCCATTTTTCAAACCAATTGAACTGTAAGCGTTGTGCACACGCGCCAAAACATTATCGATGGTCGATAAGTATTGTGTGAAAGGTAATCTGGGCCACGCTTCCGACACATCATTGCTGCCATTTCCAGGTGGTATCCCGTTGCCATAAATGCCGCCAACTTCGTTGAAAATTTCCCAGCCGCCAACATTTTCCAAAGTTGCTTTGCCGTCTGGTTGCTTGGAAATATAAACGATAAAGTCGGCAAAAAATTGGCCAACAAAATCGGTGTTTGCCAGTGAATTTTCAGCCAAAAACACAATTTGCTCTGGATTAGGGTGAAAGCTGAATTCTTGGTTGATGCCAGATTTCCAATTTTTAAAATGAGCGGCAGGTTGCCTCGCCCATTCTGGAATTACGCCGAAATTAAAAATTATTTTTTGGCGAGCAGCGTAAGCTTGATGAAGATCCAGGTAAGCTTCAAAAAGATTTGAACCGTTGTTGCCGTAGCCGCGATCAAACAGATATTGCGTGTATGCCAAAGGCTTCAGTTTTGCAGATTGCGGATTAAATTTTACTTTGGGTACAGACTGGAAATTAGCCCAGTTCGTATCAATACGTACCGATTTTCCAGCTGAATTTTTGGATGCAGCAAGCATCTGAGAAAAACGGTTGAACCCCGTTTCTGGCCAAGTGTGCAGATGATAACCAAAGCTTGTTGGTTGCTCCGCGCGAAGTTGGTTTGCGCATAGCAGGGTGAAAGCACAAAGGCTCAAGCAGCGAAGCATCTCAAGTGTTTAGCGCAGCACCTTAGTGCTCTGCAAATAAATTGCTAAATTTTGTTTAGTCAGAGACCTTTGAGCTTTTTTGATTCAGCTAATACTGATTTCATTTGGGGCAGGAGGTCTGCATTGGCGGCAATGTAACCACCTGTATAGAGCGGATTTGCTTCGCCGTTTAAACCGTGCACGAAGCCGCCAGCTTCGCGGATTATTAGCACACCCGCAGCCAAATCCCATGGTTTGAGACCCATGTGCCAAGCGCCATCAAGACGGCCGCACGCAACATAACACATGTCTAAAGCGGTAGAACCCATGCAGCGAATGCCAGCGGTGCGTAATTGCATGATCGCCATTTCGGCGCGGCGTTCGGCATGGTCTTTGTTGCCGTGGTTGGGCAGGCCAGTGGCAATCATACAGTCCAATAGTTCACGGCGGCCGGCCACGCGCATACGCTTGTTGTTGACGAACGCGCCTGTGCCTTTTTCAGCGTGGAATAATTCATCATTGATTGGGTTATAGGTGACACCAGCCACAATCTCACCTTTGCGTTCAAGGGCAATTGTGATCGCAAAATAGGGCAGAGCGTGCATGTAGTTAAACGTGCCGTCGATCGGATCTATGATAAATTTATGATCGGGGTCAGTGCCTAGATGTTCGGCTTCTTCTTCGCCTAAAATGCTATAGGCTGGGCGGGCCTTCAATAGCTCCTCGCGAAGCACTTTTTCAGCTTTCTTGTCGGCGTTGGTTACAAAATCACCAGGACCTTTAACTGAGATTTGCAAGTTGGTGACTTCACCAAAATCACGCTGTACGCCGCGGGCGGCTTTGCGGACGGCGGCGATCATTATCGTCATGATAGGGGTGGTCAAAGGGCTTGCTCCGGATGTTTGAGATGCGCCCATTAGCAACTCTCAACCGACTTGACTAGGTCATTGACAGGCAGCTGCATCTGAAACACTTGCAATTGAATAAATTTTAAGCCAGAATATTAATATGGGGGCACTCTTAAACAGAATGGAGTGTCAAATGAAGAAGTTAATTTTTGCGTTATGTACCAGTTTAGCTTTTACTGGAATGTCTATTAGTGGTGCGATGTCGTTTTCAAGCCCACCCCAGCAACCTCAAAGTTCAGTCAATCAATTCATCGTCCATGCTTCTTCAGGATGTGTGGTGAATTGGGTTAATGGTGATTGTGGCTCGCAAATTGATGAGTCTGCCGGCGGTCATTTACCGGTTAGTTCACCTCCAGCTCCACCAGTTGTTGATGATGGTTGTGCTGGTTTGACGATCTCTGATTGTAAGGACTGATCAAGACTCAGAATATGATTGAAAATCATAGCAAAGGCTCAAATTGTGAGATTTGAGCTTTTGCCTTTGCTAATTGCTGCGGGCCATTGGTTTGAATGCAGCAGCGCGTGCTTCAGCTTCTTTGAGTAGAGATGGATCAAGTTTGGCTTGCGCACTGTCTAGCTCAGTATCGGCTCGCCCACCAGCTTTGGCTAATATGTTCCATTTGGCGGCCTCAGCTGCATCGGCTTTGACACCAAGTCCCAAGGCATAAAGTTTGGCCATGCGGTTTTGGGCTACGGCATTGCCGTGATTGGCGGCGATCAACAGCCATTTGGCGCCAAGCGTTTCGTCTTTTTGCACACCTTCGCCACGAAACACCAACACGCCATATTCAAGCGCTGCATCAGGCATGCCTTGGGAGGCAGCTTTGGAAAACCAGCTGGCGGCTTGCACAGCGTTTTTTTCAACGCCGCGGCCATCTGTATAAAGCAGTGCCAAATTATATTGCGCTTCTGCCAAGCCTTTGTCGGCGGCTTGTTTGAAAAGCGCAAAGGCTTTGTTCCAGTCGGGCTTGTTGTTGTAAACGCCGCTATAAAACAGCGCTTGATTATATTGTGCTTGAACGTTTCCTGCCGCAGCTGCTTTTTCAAGCCATGCGCTGCCATCGGCTAGTTTAGGTTCGCCCAGCGATCCATCAAGCAACATGATGCCCAAGGCCAATTGGCCGTCGGTGTTTCCGGCTTCTGCGGCTTTGGTGAACCAAAGTCTGGCTGTGAGGGGATCCACCTCTACGCCCAGTCCTTTTTGCGACATTGTGCCAAGCATGAAAAAAGCGCGGGGTTCATTTTTTTCAGCGAAGGTTTCAGCCAACGGGCGGGCTTCGGCATAATTGCCATCGGTGAATAGTGCCATGGCTTCTTCAAAAGTTGCATCTTGGGCGCGCGACGGTGCTGCCAAGCAGAGCAGGAGAAGGAGACTGGCGATAAGTCGAATCATGCGGGCAGCTTAGCACTCAATTCTTTGATGATGCGCGTGGCCGCTTCTGCGTTTTGCCACATGTCATCGGAAGGCCTGATAAAATCGGGATTGTGGGGCAGCATTATGGCGAGGTCTGCTGGTGTTACAGCGTCAAAAGGAACAGCCGGAATTTCGGCAATGTCGTTCCACCATTTGATCAAAGGTTCACCTACGGTTTGGGACTTTTGGTTGAATGCCACATAATCAGCGCCTTGTTCGGCGGCTTCCATCGCAGTGTGGCGCGAGGTGCCCGCATTAATGCCGACCATGGCATCACGCGGCAGAGACAAGCGCAGATCGACAATCACATGTTCCATGTTGCTGAGGTGCAAACCATCGGCGCGCAGGCGACTGACGATGCGGGGTTCGACGTCTTGGAGAAACACGGCAAGGCCGAGATTTTGTAAGGCGGCAACATCTTCAGTTGAAACAGTTTCTGGCACGATGATGGAGGCGCAATCACCTGCGGCGCTTGCGGCGACGGCACAGGCGATGATGTTTGCGGGTTCAAGTGTGTTCGGGGCGACGAGATAAAAGCGGGCAGACATTAGGATAGTGACTCACTTAAATTGATTTGAGGCAGTATCGGGCTTTAGGCCTTTGATTTCAATTGCTCAGTGTTGGGCAAATAATAAGCGAGAAGGCCAATTGCGGGCAGAACCGAACACAGTTCAAAGATGAATTGCAAAGTTGTGTGATCGGCAATTGTTCCCAGAACAGCAGCGCCTAAACCGCCTGAGCCAAAGGCCAGGCCGAAAAACAAGCCAGAAATCATACCAACGCGGCCTGGCATCAGCTCTTGTGCATAGACGACCATGGCAGAAAAGGCAGATGACAGAATGAGGCCGATGGGGATTGTGCAGGCCACTGTCCAGAATAAATTGAGATGCGGCAATGCGAGCGAAAAAGGCAGAGTTCCTAATATGGAAAACCAAATCACAGATTTGCGACCTATGCGGTCTCCAATCGGGCCGCCAGCAAATGTGCCAATGGCCACGGCACCGAGCAAGATGAACAAATAGATTTGCGAGTCACGCGTGCTGACCCCGAACTTATCAATAAGATAAAAGGTATAGAAGCTGTGCATGCAGGCCATATAAACAAATTTTGAGAACATCAGCGCCACGAGGATGGCAAGCGATGTGTTGATTGTGCGTTGGCTGAGACCGATTTTGAGGCGGGGTTCGACTGATTTTTTGAGCGTCAAGTGAGTTGCATACCAGCGACCCACGCCCGACAGGATTGCCATCGAAAGGGCGGCAAGGGCGACAAACCATGAGAGGCTTGATTGCCCCCGCTGCAACACGATGCCTGCGGCCAGCAATGGGCCGATCGACGTGCCGATATTGCCGCCAACCTGAAACACGCTTTGCGCCATGCCAAATTGTCCGCCCGATGCAAGGCGCGTGACGCGCGACGCATCAGGGTGGAAAATAGATGAGCCGATGCCAATGCAAGCCGCGGCAATTAATAGTGCCGGATAAGAATGTGCTGTTGCTAAAAGCAAAAGTCCTGCCGCCGTAAACGCTGGGCCAAAAGGCAAGAGATAGGGCAATGGTTTGCGGTCAGTATATAAGCCAATAAGCGGTTGAAGGATCGACGCCGTGACCTGAAATACCATCGTCATGATGCCCACTTGCGTGAAAGTGAGAGCGTAATTTTCCTTCAGCATGGGATAGACTGAAAGCATAACGGCTTGCAGCGTGTCATTGATCAGATGACAGCCAGCCGCTGCAAAGAGGATCATATAAACAGTGTTGCTGCCGCGATTGATGGATTGAGTGGTCACGCAACTGATATATCAGTTGTGTGAGATTTTGCCAGCACATTTCCGCGCATGAGAGCTATGCAGCGATTACTTCACAAAGAGCGCCGCAACACCCGGCAAATCTTTGCCTTCAAGCCATTCGAGGAAAGCGCCGCCTGCGGTTGAGATATAAGTGAAATCATTAGCCACGCCTGCGTGGTTGAGCGCTGACACGGTGTCTCCGCCGCCTGCAACGGTGACCAGTTTTCCAGCTTTGGTCAGCATGGCTGCGTGCTGGGCTGTGGCGACGGTGGCTTTATCAAACGGGGTGATTTCGAATGCGCCGAGTGGGCCATTCCACACCAAGGTTTTTGCGGCATCGAAGGCGGCGTTAACGGCGGCGATGGAGGCGGGGCCAACATCGAGCATCATGTCGTCAGCTTCGATTTTATCCAAGGCCACAACGCGCGAGGCAGCACCGGCTTTAAATTCTTTGGAGACCACGGCATCTGTGGGCAGCAGCAACGTGCAGTTTTTTGCTTTGGCGCGGGCCATGATTTCAATGGCTGTGGGGATCAGATCATGTTCGCACAATGATTTGCCAACATTAATGCCTTGCGCCGCCAGAAACGTATTGGCCATGCTGCCACCGATGACGATGGTGTTGGCTGTGCCGGTCAGGTTGCCCAGCAGATCAAGCTTTGACGACACCTTTGCACCGCCGACCACGGCCACGAGCGGGCGCGTTGGTTTTTCGAGTGCGGCTTGCAGGGCTTTCAACTCCGCTTCCATGGCGCGGCCAGCATAAGCGGGGATCAGATGGGCGATGCCTTCGGTTGATGAGTGCGCGCGGTGGGCGGCGGAGAACGCGTCATTCACAAATATATCGCCGAGGCCGCTAAGCATTTTAGCAAAGGCCTGATCATTCTTTTCTTCGCCTGCGTGATAGCGGGTGTTTTCCATGAGGATCACATCGCCGGGCTTTGCGTGAATGTGGGGTGCGGTTTGCCAATCAGTGAAATGGAAATGCACTTTGTGACCAAGCGCCTTTTCAAGTTCCGGGGCCACAGGTTTCAATGACATCTCAGGAACCACTTTGCCCTTGGGCCTGTCGAAATGCGCGAGGATGATGATGGCCGCACCTTTTTTCAGCAGCTCTTGCAAGGTGGGGATCACGCGGTCGATGCGGGTGGTGTCGGTCACTTTGCCATCTGCAATCGGCACATTGAGATCGAGGCGGATGACGACACGTCTGTCTTTGACGTTAACATCATCGAGAGTGCGAAATGCGGGCATGAATGGCTCCTGTTAGAATTTGTGAGGGGCGTACATCAAGTTTCGCGTTTTTGGAACCCCCTTTAGCTCACTCCCAAACCCGTCATCCCCGCGAAGGCAGGGGAATCGCATATGACGAATAGGTATTGCGGATCATGGATTTGAGGACTCAATAGATATGCAGTTTGGAGGAGAACTGCAATGTCTGAGTTA
>JAYVPZ010000183.1:0-2115 GCA_043757105.1 Aestuariivirga sp.
TTTCCATGTGGCCGCATCAGGTGGCAAACTGGTGACCACACCTTATGTTGATGATCATGAGCATCCTGTTTCATTGATCAAGCTCGCGGCAGCAGAAAACGCCAAGCTTCTATACATCGCCAATCCCGATAACCCCATGGGCACGCATTGGCCAGCGCGCGAAATCAAACACATGATCGATCATCTGCCTGATGGGTGTGTGATGTTGTTGGACGAAGCCTATGTTGATTTTGCACACGCAGACACTGCACCCGCAATTGATGTGAACCAAAAAAACCTCCTGCGCTTTCGCACCTTTTCAAAAGCTTATGGCATGGCCGGAGTGCGCGTGGGCTATTGCATCGGCCACCCGAATTTAATTTCTGCTTTCGATAAAATCAGAAATCATTTTGGAATTTCGCGCATGGCACAGGCAGGAGCAATTGCAGCAATCAAAGACCAAATATATTTGAGGAATGTTTTACGGCAGGTCAATCTATCCAAAAGATTTATCTATGAAATTGCGAAGGCTAACGGATTAAAACCCATTCAATCAGCGACCAATTTTGTCACGATCGATTGTGGCCGAGACAGCGCTTATGCGAAAGCCATTGTTGAAGGCCTGCTGGCCCATGGTATCTTCGTCCGGATGCCCGGTGTTGCGCCGTTGAACCGCTGCATCCGCGTGTCATGCGGAAATAAAAGGGACCTCGACCACTTGGCCAAGGCCCTTCCGAAAGTGTTGAAGGCATTAAGCTAATTATTTCGCGGCCAGCTTCGCAGCAATGCCTGCAACATGCTTGCCTTGGTAATGTGCAGCTTCAAGATCCTGCTTCGAAGGTTGGCGCGAGCCATCTCCGCCTGTCGTCATTGATGCGCCATAGGGTGAACCGCCCTTCAGTTCATCGTGCCCCGTTTGGCCAGCATAAGCATAGGGCAATCCAACAAGAACCATGCCGTGATGCAAGAGCACTGTGTGGAACGAGAGGATAGTAGCTTCTTGTCCACCATGTTGCGTTGCTGCTGATGTCATGGCTGAACCCACCTTGCCGACCAACGCGCCCTTGGCCCAAAGTCCGCCCGTCTGATCGATGAAGTTTTTCATCTGGGCCGTCATCATGCCATAGCGTGTGCCCGTTGCAAAAATGATGGCGTCATAATTCGGCAGCTCATCGACCGTGGCGATTTCAGCTTTCTGGTCCATTTTATAATGCATGGCTTTTGCGGTTTCAGCCGGCACCAATTCAGGCACACGCTTCACATGCACGGTGGCACCAGCTTCCTTGGCACCTTCTGCAGCAGAATAAGCCATGGCTTCCATGTGGCCCCAGGCAGAGTAATAAAGAACAAGAACTTTGGTCATTGTATTTTCCTATATGGTTGCAGTTTCTAATAATGCTTTGAGATCGATACGCGCATTCATCATTTTAAGTTTTCCGTCTGGTTCACGCGGCCAATCTTTTTCCGCGCGGTCCCAATAGAGCTCCACGCCATTTTCATCCGGGTCACGCAAATACAGCGCATCGGAAACACCATGATCCGCAGCGCCGTCTAATTCACGCCCGCTCTGCAACACACGCTTAAAAGCATTTGCAAGATCAACACGCGTTGGATACAAAATGGCGGTATGATAGAGGCCTGTTGTGCCGGGCGCTGGCGGAGAGCCACCTTTGCTTTCCCATGTGTTCAAACCGATATGATGATGATAGCCACCCGCCGAAATAAACGCCGCTTGATCGCCATACATTTGTTGAAGTTCAAAACCCAGAACACCACAATAGAAATCCAGCGACCGTTTGAGATCGGCCACTTTCAAATGCACGTGCCCGATGTGGGTTCCTGGTGGAATGATAAAACCATGTTTTGTCATCGCGAAGCCTAATGTAACTAATGTTGTTACTTTATCTAATGCAACGCAACAAATATTTCAAGACCTATTTGAAAGTGTGGACAGTTTATCGCTTAAGTCTTGTGCCCAGAGGCCATAAAGCGGAATGAGTAGGTCAGTTCGGAGAAATGCCATGTCCAAAAAACTCAATTATGTCGCCCCACCAAATTTTACCATCATTGACCACCCGCTGGTGCAGCATAAATTGACTTTAATGCGCGATAAGAACACACCAACAGCGGTGTTCC
>JAYVPZ010000184.1:0-2114 GCA_043757105.1 Aestuariivirga sp.
GCATTGCCAATCACGCTGACAGAACTCAAAGCCATGGCCGCTGCCGCAATCATGGGTGAGAGCAAAATGCCAAACACGGGATACAGCACACCCGCTGCAATCGGAACGCCTGCTACATTATAGATAAATGCAAAAAACAAGTTCTGGCGGATGTTGGCCATCACTGCTTTGGACAGCGCGCGCGCCCGCACGATGCCCATCAGATCACCTTTCAGCAATGTAACACCTGCACTTTCCATGGCGACGTCGGTGCCCGTCCCCATGGCGATTCCAACATCAGCGGCGGCAAGCGCTGGCGCATCATTCACACCATCACCCGCCATGGCAACAACACGACCTTGGGCTTTCAGTTTGGCTACAACATCGGCTTTCTTGTCTGGCAACACGTCGGCTTCCACGTCGGTGATGCCCAAACTTTTGGCAATGGCGTCGGCGGTTGTGCGGTTGTCACCTGTGAGCATCACAATACGAATGCCAGCATCACGCAATGCTGCCAAAGCTTGCGGCGTCGTAGATTTCACCGTGTCGGCGATGCCGATGATGCCGGCGAGCTTGCCATTAATTGCGACAAAGACGGTTGTTGCTCCATCGCCGCGAAGCGCATCTGACTTGGCCGAAAGTGCATCAACAGCGATATTGAGTTCGCCCATGAATTTGGCATTACCAATGGCCATGCGTTTGCGCTCCACCATGCCGATGGCACCTTTGCCCGATGGCGCATCGAAGCCCATGACTTTGACCAGTTCAATTTTGCGCTCTTTGGCAGCTTTCACTATTGCTGTTGCGAGAGGATGTTCACTGGCCTGTTCGACTGAAGCTGCAAGACGCAACAATTCTGTTTCATCTTGACCATCGACGGAGATCACTGATGTGACCGATGGCTTGCCTTCCGTCAATGTGCCGGTTTTATCTACGACGATGGTATCAACCTTCTCCATGCGTTCCAGCGCTTCAGCATCACGGATGAGAACCCCAGCCTGTGCGCCGCGACCCACACCCACCATGATCGACATGGGTGTTGCAAGGCCAAGCGCACAGGGGCATGCGATGATCAACACGGCAACTGCCGCTACCAAACCATAAGCCAAGCGCGGTTCTGGCCCCCAGATGGACCATGCTGCAAAAGCTAACACTGCCGCAAAAATAACTGCGGGCACAAACCAGCCGGATACTCGGTCTGCCATACGCTGAATGGGTGCGCGGCTGCGCTGGGCATTGGCAACCATTTGCACAATTCTTGACAGCATCGTGTCGCTGCCGATTTTCTCGGCCCGCATGACAAAACTTCCGCTGGCATTCAGGGTGCCGCCGATGACTTTTTCATTGATGGTTTTACTGACGGGCAGAGACTCGCCAGTGACCATGGATTCATCAAGCGATGATTGTCCTTCGGTAATTATCCCATCTACAGGCACTTTTTCGCCGGGCCGAACCCGCAGAAGATCGCCAACCACAATGCTTTCCATCGCCACGTCTTGCTCTGTTCCATCTGACGCAATGCGCCTTGCAGTTTTAGGAGCGAGATTTAGAAGCGCTTTGATGGCACCAGATGTTTGGTCGCGTGCGCGGAGCTCAAGAACTTGACCCAACAAAACCAGCACAGTGATGACGGCGGCGGCTTCGAAATAAACTGCTACAGCTCCATCCATCTGTCGGAATGCAACTGGGAATATATTAGGGGCAAATGTCGCGATAACGCTATAAACCCAAGACACGCCCGTACCCATGGCAATCAAAGTGAACATATTGAGATTGCGCGTCAACAAGGATTGCCAACCACGCACAAAGAACGGCCAACCCGCCCAGAGGACAACAGGTGTTGCCAGCAGCAATTGAAGCCAATTGGATAGCAGCTGTCCCAGCAACATTGTGAGCCCCGTGATATGACCGCCCATTTCCAAAATGAAAACCGGAATAGCCAATGTCAAACCAATCCAGAAACGGCGTGTCATATCGGCCAGTTCGTGATTTGGGCCGCTATCGGCTGTAATTATTTTGGGCTCAAGTGCCATGCCGCAAATGGGGCATGTGCCCGGTCCCACTTGTTGGACTTCCGGATGCATTGGGCAAGTGTAGATCGCACCTGCGACAACGGGCTCCGCAACCTTCGTCGT
>JAYVPZ010000185.1:0-2106 GCA_043757105.1 Aestuariivirga sp.
ACCATCTATGCCAGCCTCCTATCCAGCACAGACCTTGAATCATGCCTCAACTGATTTGGGAATCCCCCTTCGATTCAGTACGACAGGAAAACGCTCTAGGTGTTTAGTCCCGGCATTTGATGGATTGGATCTATGATGAATCTTTTTGGTTCGCTTGTCCAGATTTTACAGATGTATTCATAGGGTGTCAGGCCTTTCAGGGTTTTGAGGCGACGCCCATAATTATAGGCGTTCACAAAATCAGTGAGATGGTTCTTGAACTGTTGGTGGTTGTCGTAATGATAACGCTCTAGCAGTTGCCTCTTTGATGGTTCGGTTCATGCGTTCCACCTGGCCATTGGTCCAGGGATGCTTGATCAAGGTCGAGCCTGTGCTCAATGGCGTGCTCATAGCAAACCCGGTCAAAGATGTGTTGGAAGGCGAGGCGTTGCCGCTCCTGATTGGTAAATTGAATGCCGTTGTCTGTCAGCACGATATGAATGGCATAGGGAACGGCTGCAATGAGATTACGTAAGAATTGCGCGGCCAGCATTTTGCCAGTCTTCGCATGCGTCTCGACATAGGCAAACTTGCTGGATCTATCAATGGCCACAAAGAGGTAGAGTTTGCCATCAGCGGATTGCACCTCGGCAATGTCCCCTCTCGTGGTTTGCAAGGCAAACCACTGCCGGGCAATGGATATGGAAATAGCCGATTGCATAACTTTTAAACTTCTTTTTTGGCGGCTTGTCGCCTTCAACGTCCGGCAGTCTTGCGATGCCATGGCGCTGGAAGCATCTATGCAATGAGGAGCGCGTAAGCTTCGGAATAGTGGGCTGCAGGGCGTAGAGACAGTCATCCAGCGGCAACAGCGTGTGCTTGCGAAAGGCCACGACGATTGCCTCTTGCTCAACCGAAAGAACAGTGGACTTCGGATCGCTTGGGCCTGTGGGCATATCAGCGACAGATGTCCGCTTTTTCATTTGGCGACCATTTTCTGGTTAATCCCATAGCGCAATGAAAGCGCCCTCAGGCTTTCTTGACTATTTTGTATTGCTCGACGGACCGCCTCAGTTGTTGCGGCGCTCCGGTGAAGAACTTGTCCCATAGCGGATCCCTCCATTGTGAAGTCAATTTTGCTCCATCAAATGCCGGGACTGAACACCTAAGTTCTAAATTACCGCTAAAAATCACATTGACAGCGCTAACATAAGAGGCGATATTTGGTCCTTAAGCGTTAAAACTGGGCAAAAAAGTCCGAATTGAAGCCTCAGTACAATAACAAAGAAACAGGAGCGTCCATGCCATCTCAAGATCAAAAACCAAAAATCGGCTTCGTCGGTCTCGGTTTCATGGGCCATGGCATGGCCAAAAATATTATCGACAAGGGCTACGCACTCACCTTTCTGGGGCGCTCAAAGCGCGAAGCTGCGGATGATCTAATCGGGCGTGGTGCTGTTGAGGTGAAGACTTCAAAGGCCGTGGCAGAAGCGTCAGATATTATTTTCATTTGCGTTACCGGATCACCGCAAGTCGAAGGCATTATTCGAGGGCAAGATGGCTTGAACCAATGCCTGAAAGCCAATTCCATTGTTGTCGATTGCTCTACGTCTGATCCAAACTCGACTCTGGCGCTTGCCTCTGAACTTGCTGCACTGGGTGTGGACTATGCTGACGCGCCGCTGGGCCGCACACCGAAGGAAGCTTGGGCTGGAACTTTAGATACGATGGTGGGCGCTGAGGACGCGGTTTTCGCGCGACTTAAACCTGTGCTCGAAACATGGGCTGGAAAAATTGTGCATATCGGCGGCGTTGGCGATGGTCATAAAATGAAGCTGCTCAATAATTTCCTATCGCTTGGTTATGGTGCGCTTTATGCTGAAGCACTGGCCCTCTGTGCCAAAGTTGGCATTACACCACAAAATTTTGACTCGGTTATTCGTGGTGGTCGTATGGATTGCGGCTTCTACCAAACATTCATGCAGTACACGCTAGACGGCAACCGCGACGCACATAAATTTACGATTGCAAATGCCTTTAAAGATTTGCGCTATCTTGAATCGATGGCCGATGCTGCGGGCTTGGTGAATATGATGGGCAACGCTGTTAAGAATAGTTTTGCGGTTG
>JAYVPZ010000186.1:0-2106 GCA_043757105.1 Aestuariivirga sp.
CGACGTCCAGCACCTGTCGAACAAAGGGCTTCGGGCGTGCTGACTTCCTGTGACCAATCCTGCCGAGGCGCGGTTCGAAATCAAACTCATCTGACATGACAATCAAACTCCAATTGGAGCGTCCCATCATGTCAGATGTGGATGATTAGCTAACTTGCAAGATGGTGTCAGCCGACACCAAGTGTTTCAACGACTTACAGGGATGTTGTTCACACGATGCCGTAAACTCTTAAAAAATACTGGTATTAGGGAAATCATAAGCAGTTGAACAACCAGCACTTTCTGCAATCCTAGTACCACTCTGTCCACATTGCTTTAATCCTGCTTTCACTTCCCATAATGATCCGTGTACTGAGGAATGCACTCGAGTTCATTTCCTTGGGAAGCGAAAAGTCACTCGGCGCGGAGACTCCCGGGGCAAAATCTTTCAATCATGATCAAAGAATTTGGACTGCATCACCATTAAAAAGTTGATCTGCGAGCCCGATATTACGCAAAAAAATAGGCGCTGCAGGGCATGAAACTTTAAAAAAGTTTTGGAATTGCGGCGCTCAAAAAATCAAAATGGTTGAGCCTGAGAGTTTTAAGTCGTCGCGCAATTTAGTGGTTGCCGCCTTGAGTTTTTGAACAGGAATTTAGAGCGGCAGCCCGCATTTTAAACCCTCAGTTGATTGGCACCTTGACGATTACTTGCCCTGTGAACGCGGAATACCCCGAAGAGCCGATACCATCGTAAGATCCGGTGAGGCCCAAGGACGCGCCTTTTGCATTGCGGTAGGTGGCCCCAGCCTTGATGGCGCCGCGCAGACCTGTGGGGCCTATGGCCGTGGGATTGAGTGTACCTAAACCCGTAGCCGAAGTTGTGGCGGAGTTCCAGATCAGCTCAGGCGCAAGGTTGAAGTCGACGCTGGTGCCCTCCATTGTGGTAAAGCCGTAGTCGACTTCCGGAGAGAGCTGCACCTGGCCGAGAGACGTGTTCACGGATGGGATCGCCACATTAAGCGAGTTCACAAACGCATCGGTGGTTTCGGAATAATAGCTCAGCGTGGCATTGGGCTTGAAGGTGACACCGTTGCCAATCTTCCACCGGCCCACAAGGCTGGAAGAAGCCAGCCAACGCGATGCGCCGAACTGGTCAGTGGCATTGGTCAAGGTCACCGTCAGCCACTTTCCCTGATCAATTGTTAATTGGCAAATTGGACGAATTCATCTAAGCCGTGTCTGAACGAAAGAGTCTTTAAAATGGAAGCAGCCGACGCCAAAGATCTGATCGACGAAGCAGTTGAACGCGCCGAAGAAAAGAACGAAACCACTGAAAAACTTGAACGCGCCAAAGAACGGGTATTCAGGGATCGCGTCTCGCTCATGGTGGGTGGCTTTGCCGTTGTGCTGGCCATTGTCCATATGGCCGCTGCTGGAGCTCAGCGCGAAAGCTTGCTCAAGGGGATCGAAGCATCTGATAGTTTTGCCTATATGCAGGCAAAAATCGTTCGCGAAACAGTTTTGAAGACGGCGGCAGCATCAGCAGGCGCAACCGAAACAGATAAAAAAACTTGGGCTGATGAAGCGGCACGCCTTCGCGCTCCCGACGATGCAGGACACGGTATCGGACAGTTGCAAGAACAGGGGACAAAACAGCGTGAAGAAGGTGGTAAGGCAGCCTTGAATGGTGAAGCCTATGAGTTGGGAGAAACTGCGCTGCAATTGGCCATCGTCCTCTTGTCGATTGCGCTTGTCGCAAGGTCATTCTGGATAGCTAGTGCTGCAACTATCTTTGCAGGTGCGGGTATCGCACTGGCAGTCGCAACGCATTTTGGCGTCAATCTATTTCATTTATAAATAAAGGACTGTCATGGCGCTCTTTCTGCAAAACTCTTGGCCAAAATATCGCCAAGTTGATCAAGGCCACAAACCAGTCTTCAAGAAGAACGATTTCTAGATGAGCCTTTTACCTCACGCGTTGCGCCACTCTCGCCTGCTGCCTATTCGCTACATTCGCGCGCGTCCCCGCCTGTTTCTGAGCCTAGCGATTGGTATTTTGGCTTATTTTGTCTTGCCTGAAACAGCCCGTATGGTGACGCGGCTATTGCTGTCATGGAATCTGGC
>JAYVPZ010000187.1:0-2104 GCA_043757105.1 Aestuariivirga sp.
CAAAGTCGGCGAAACTGAGAGGCACCACTTTCATTGCCCCAAGTGCGATTGGAACTCCCAATCAATCCTAAGGCGAACAACAGTCTGGTTAACGGATTATTACGTTTCCACCGCGTAGTATGGTCGTTGCTGGATTTCCTTTTGAACTCTTGATTCGGGAACTCAAAACTATGGCCGCTACTGCTCGCATTACCGACTTCCTCCGAACCGCTCAACCAGAAGGCCCGTGCCTTGTGGTCGATCTCGACGTTGTGAAGGCGAACTATAAAGCATTTGATCGCGCCATGCCCGGCACACGCATTTTTTATGCGGTGAAAGCAAACCCGGCTCCTGAAATCTTGAAAGCTTTGGCCGATCTCGGTTCATGCTTCGATACAGCTTCGGTGGTTGAAATCGAAATGGCATTGAATGCTGGTGCAACACCAAACCGCATTTCATTTGGCAACACCATTAAGAAAGAGCGCGATGTTGCAAAGGCACATGCCTACGGCATTTCACTGTTTGCTGTGGACTCGATAGAAGAAGTTGAAAAAGTGGCCCGCGCTGCGCCTGGTGCCCGCGTGTTCTGCCGTATCCTGACTGATGGTGCTGGTGCTGAATGGCCACTCTCACGCAAATTCGGCTGCGATCCGTCCATGGCCAAAGATGTTTTGATGCATGCTCATAAGCTGGGCCTTGCCGCTTATGGTATTTCCTTCCACGTCGGTTCGCAACAAACCCGCCTTGGCGCATGGGACACTGCTTTGGCCCAAGCCAAATCGATTTTCGACGAAATGGCTGCTGAAGGTGTAACCCTTTCGATGGTCAACCTCGGCGGTGGCTTCCCGACCAAATATCTCAAAGCCGTTCCCGGCACGAACTCATATGCCAATGCCATTCATGAAGGTTTGGAGAAGCATTTTGGCAACGCCATTCCTGATACTATTATCGAACCAGGCCGCGGCATGGTGGGCAATGCGGGCGTGATCAAATGCGAAGTGGTTTTGATTTCGAAGAAGCATGCCAATGATAATCTTCGTTGGGTGTATCTCGATATTGGAAAATTTGGTGGTCTCGCTGAAACCATGGATGAAGCCATTCGTTATCCCATCACCACTATTCATGATGGTGGCGAGAAGGCCCCTTGCGTGATCGCTGGGCCAACCTGTGACTCGGCTGATGTGCTTTATGAAAAGGCACCTTATGATTTGCCGCTGTCACTTTGTGTTGGTGATGAAGTGCTGATAGAGTCTACGGGTGCATATACCACGACTTACGCATCGGTTGCTTTCAACGGCTTCCCGCCACTGCGCTCGTTTGTAATCTAAACTCACAATTTAATTCTTCACCAACCTATTGGAGGCCACAATGGTCACAATTCGTGCTGAAATCTCGTCTGATATTGCCCAACGCGAAGCCTTGCTCACAGCCGCCTTCGGCGCGAAGCGTTTTCGCAAGACTTCTGAAAAGCTGCGTGTGAACCGTGTGCCAGCGCTTGCCTTCACAGCTGTGGACGAGAACGGCAAACTCATCGGCACAGTTCGATTGTGGAATATCATCGCGGGTTCCGCTGGCAGCTCTTTGCTGCTCGGCCCCTTGGCCGTTAATTGCCAACACCAAAAATTCGGCATTGGCCGCACATTAATGGAAGCCGCTATCTTCGCTTCTCGCGATTATGGCGCAGACTCAATTTTACTGGTGGGCGATGAGCCCTATTACAGCCGCTTCGGCTTTAGCGCAGCCCTAACTCGCAGCCTGCACCTGCCCGGACCTGTGGAGCGTAACCGTTTTTTAGGGTTGGAACTGGAACCACAAGCACTCGATGATGCCGAAGGATTGGTGGCTGCCAGTGGCGAATTCATCGCCGATATTGCTGTTGCCGCTTAAGAAATTTTGGCGCGCCCGAAAGGATTTGTTCGTGCCAATAGTTTCATAGACTTAGCTTGTCCAACCTCACTAAAATCTATCATTGAAACCGTTCACGAATTCTGTGCGCTGTCCAACCTTAAAAGGTACATCCACTTTCAGCTAGAGCGTCGGATAGTCGATGTGAATCGAAGGGGGTTCACAAATCAGTTTGAAGATGATTCAAGGTTTGCGGAGGACTTTGGTCATGTCGCAAGCT
>JAYVPZ010000188.1:0-8089 GCA_043757105.1 Aestuariivirga sp.
GGAACACCCTTGCCCGTCGCGCCCGATATGATGATCAGGAAAAATGCTGTCATCACGACTTCCGCAACCAAAGTCGCAAACATCGAATAACCGCCCGGCGAATGTTCACCATAACCGTTTGATGCAAAGCCGCCTGCTGTTGAAAAATCAGCCTTACCTGATGCAATAAGGTAGAGTACCAAAGCGCCCGCAATGCCGCCCAACACCTGTGACAGGATGTATTTGGGAACTTCACTCCATGAGAAACGCCCCGCTGTTGCTAAACCAACGGTTACAGCGGGATTAAAATGCCCACCAGAAATTCCACCCACGGCATAAGCCATAGTGAGCATTGTCAAGCCGAACGCCAGCGAAACGCCCATAAGTCCAATGCCTACACCTGGAAATGCCGCGGCCAAAACGGCGCTTCCGCAACCGCTAAGACCAACCAAAAAGTACCGAAAAATTCGGCAGAAAGTTTATTCATTATAGCCCCTGTATCGATTAACCGCTTTGATTCGCGGAGTAGGCCCAGTGAATCAGCGGTTTAGGACTTCGACAAGTGTCCTCGGTCACGTCAGAGTTTCTCAACCTTAATACGCGGCACAATTGACTCTTGTGCCGTTAACCCTTAATTGCGCGATTAATTATAGCGCTCTAGGAACAGGCGATTTAGCCACGGGCGTATTCCGATTTAATAATCGCCCAAACGGTGTTTCAATATTTCATGAATTTTTCTGATCTGGGGCTAAGCCCAAAAGTGCTCGCAGCCATCACCGCCGCTGGTTATACCACTCCCACGGCGATTCAAGCTGGAGCTATTCCGCACGCTCTTCAACGCAAAGACGTTTTGGGGTTGGCTCAAACAGGTTCTGGCAAAACAGCTGCATTTGTGCTGCCCATGCTTTCGATGCTTGAAACTGGCCGCGCTCGTGCCCGCATGCCCCGCACATTGATTTTAGAACCAACGCGTGAGCTTGCAGCCCAAGTTCAAGAAGCTTTTGAGTCACTTGGTAAGAACCACAAGCTTAATGTTGCATTATTGATAGGTGGCGTTTCATTTGAACCCCAAGCTGCAAAGATTGATCGCGGTGCCGATGTTGTAATCGCCACACCCGGACGACTTCTTGATTTCTTTGAGCGTGGCCGATTGCTCATGACGGGCATAGAGATGCTGGTCATCGATGAAGCAGACCGTATGCTTGATATGGGTTTTGTTCCCGACATTGAACGGATCTGCAAACTGTTGCCATTCACTCGCCAAACCATGTTCTTTTCTGCCACCATGCCACCGGAAATTCAGCGCATCACCGCGCAATTTTTGCATAATCCCGTGCGCGTTGAGACAGCGGCCCGTGGCTCAACGGTCGATACGATCACGCAGATGCTAGTGAAAACGCCTCATGATGCCAAGATGAAGCGCGAAGCGTTGCGTCAATTGCTGCGCACACAGACCAATGTGAAGAACGCAATTGTTTTTGCTAACCGCAAAACCACGGTCGCATTGCTTGAAAAATCCTTGAAGACTCATGGCTTTAATGCTGGCGCTCTGCATGGCGACATGGATCAGTCAGCGCGCCTTAAAATGCTAACTGCATTCCGTAACAATGAGGTGACCTATCTGATTGCCTCGGACGTAGCGGCTCGTGGTTTGGATATTCCAGAAGTTAGCCATGTATTTAATTTCGATGTCCCTATCCATGCCGATGACTATGTCCACCGGATTGGTCGCACAGGTCGGGCAGGCCGTGAAGGTCAGGCCTTTACGATGGTCACCAAAGAAGAGACGAAATATCTCAAGGCTATTGAAACTCTCATTAACAAAGAATTACCGTGGTTTGATAATGGCCCAGTCGAAGAAAATCCAACTGCCCCAGCTAAAGAACCATCTGGAAGACGTGGGCGCGGCAAACAGCCAGGCAAGGCCGCTTCGCCTAAACTTGTGGAAACAAAACAAGAAATCGTGAAAGCGGCAAGGTCGCCAGCGCCAAAACGTGAATTTGAAAGCCGTAAAACAAATCGTCCTGAACGCAACCACCGCAATCCTGATCAAGAGTTGGTTGATGTCATGATCGATAACAATGGCTTTAACGAGAGCAATATGCCTGCATTTTTACTGCGCAAATAGTCGGTTTAGGGATTTCTAAAGGTTATTGTGTAGGATTATCGTTTAAATGGACGATAAAGTGGCAGATATAGACGACAATAAACGCAACAATGCGCGATCACGTGTGCTGAAGGGTGCAAAACTAGTCAGCATGAACAATTGGACATTGGTTGATTGTCTCATCCGCGATATGTCGGCCACAGGTGCAAAAGTGATCTGCGGCGATCAAATGGCCGTCGCCAACGAGTTTCGCTTTTTAGTGCCAACCGATAATACTATTTGCAACGCGCGGGTGGTGTGGCGCAGAGGCGAGCTTCTCGGCATTGAGTTCATTGGCGAAAAAACCAAAGCGCCTGCCAGAAAATTTAACGCTTCGCCTTCTTAACTGGCTGCTGTAATCTCAAAGCTGCTTGATAAGCCAGTTTACACCATTCCTTCATTTCATCAGGATCATCCAAACAGCGTTCCGGCGCGCGCCAATATGACATGCCAATTTGCTTGCCGTTTTTATGGCCATAGGTGAATTGAGGCAGTCCCTCGGCATTAAAATTTGATTTCGACTGGTCATCAGCTTTCAAATAAAGCGCACCATCAATTGCCATGCCAATAATCATGCCCTGATGGTAAAATGCGAGAGCACCAAACATGCGCTTTTGAGTAATAAGGCCGAATGCGGAAATCTGTTCGGCAACGAAGTTTTCAAACTCCGCTTTGGCGCTCATGAAAACGCGGCGACCGGCTTAATTTCAACACTCTCGCCACAGCCGCACGCCGATATCTGATTGGGGTTGTTGAACACAAAACCCGATTTCAAATTAGATTCCTGATAATCCATTTCCGTGCCGATCAGGAACATAACAGCCTTGGGGTCGATCAAAATCTTCGCACCCTTATCTTCAACCACTTCGTCAAACTTGCCCTGCTCTGCCGCCCATTCCATGGTGTATTCCATTCCAGCACAACCACCATTTTTCACACCAACACGAAGGCCAATACCTTCACCGCGGGCCATAAGTGCCGCAATGCGCAATGCGGCGGCGTCAGTCACTTTCATCACTTGTGGGCGGGGACGTACGGTTACTGTAGCCATTTTCGAATCCTACTCTCTAATTCTCTACCACATATTCATGGCCATGCGGGCCTCTTCGGACATGCGGCTGTGATCCCATGGGGGGTCGAAGGTGATTTTTGCTTTGGCAGACGCCACGCCAGCTACGGTCGAAACCGCATTCTCAACCCAACCCGGCATATCGCCAGCCACCGGGCAGCCGGGGGCGGTTAATGTCATGTCGATCGCCACGTTGCGATCATCGTCAATATCAACTTTATAGATCAGGCCCAGCTCATAAATATCCACTGGAATTTCAGGGTCGTAGACGGTCTTGAGCGCCAACACAATATCATCCGTCATCCGCGCCAATTCATCGGCGGGGATGGCAGACATGTCCGGGGCGTTAGTGGTTGCTACGTCACTCATAAAAATATCCTCTGTGCAGAGATAAGTGCTTCTGCCAATTTATCAACCTCCTGCATGGTATTGTACATGCCAAAAGAAGCGCGGCATGTGGCGGTGACACCAAACCGTTGCAGCAGCGGCTGGGTGCAGTGCGTGCCCGCGCGGACAGCCACACCTTGCCTGTCAATCACGGTCGCCACATCATGTGCGTGTGCGCCATTCATCGTAAAAGAGATAATCGGGCCTTTATGTTTTGCTTGACCAAAGATGCGCAAACTATTGATTTCTTTCAATCTCTGCATTGCGTAATCATGCAGGGCGTTCTCATGCGCGGAGATATTTTCAAGGCCCACAGTGGTCATGTAATCCAACGCAGCACCCAGCCCGATGGCTTCGACGATAGCAGGTGTTCCCGCTTCAAAACGATGTGGCGGATCGTTGTAAGTCACATTTTCCATCGTCACTTCATTGATCATCTCGCCACCACCTTGGTAAGGTGGCATTTTTTTGAGGTGTTCCATCTTGGCATAGAGTACGCCAATGCCTGTAGGGCCATAGGTTTTATGACCCGTGAACACGACGAAATCTGCATCAAGCGTTTGCACATCAACATGGCCGTGCACTGCTTGTTGACTGGCATCAACCAAAACCGGAATGCCATGGGCATGGGCGATCTTGATGATTTCGGCAACTGGCACAACTGTGCCCAACGCATTGCTCATCATGGTCACCGCAATCATTTTCGTCCGTGGGCTGATGAGTTTCATAAACTCATCCAGCAAGAAGTTACCCTCATCATCAATCGGTGCCCATTTAATCACAGCACCTTTGCGCTCACGGTGAAAATGCCATGGCACAATGTTAGAGTGATGTTCAAGGATTGACAGAATAATCTCATCGCCCTGCCCGATCACCATCCCACCGAAACTTTGCGCAACAAGATTGATGGCGTCTGTGGCATTGCGGGTGAAAATAATTTGGTCTTTGGATGGCGCATTCAGAAACCGACGCACAGATTCGCGCGCATCTTCAAAACTCTGCGTGGCCGCGTTTGAAAGATAATGCAGCCCGCGGTGAACATTCGCATATTCTTCCGTCATCGACCTCATCATCGCGTCGATGACAACCTTCGGCTTTTGCGCCGATGAAGCGTTATCGAGATAAACCAGCGGCTTGCCATAAACCTCGCGTGCGAGGATGGGAAAATCACTGCGAATTTTTTCGACATCAAACACTTTTGCGCACCTGTAACCAATTGGCTGCATAATCGACCATCGCCTCGCGCAGGCCGTCATGCACGATGTTATCAAACGCCTCGCCTACGAACGCAGCGATCAAAAGTGACTTGGCTTCTGCTTCGGGAATGCCGCGTGAGCGTAAATAGAACAAATGATCCGGATTGATATCGCCCGCCGTGGCGCCATGGCCGCAGACCACATCATCGGCATAGATTTCAAGTTCAGGCTTTGCATCAAACTCAGCAAATTCAGACAATAACAAAGCGTGGCTGGATTGTTTTCCATCGGTTTTCTGTGCATGTTTGCGTACCATCACCTTGCCTTGGAAAATGCCGCGCGCATAATCATCCATCACGCATTTAAACATTTCTCGACTGGTGCAATGGGGCACGGCATGGTCAACAACTATGCGCGTGTCGGCGTGTTGTTTGTTGTTCAGCAAAAAAGCGCCTGCGATTTTCGCATCGGCGTTTTCGCCCTGAAATGTGTAAGTGCCATTTTGACGATTAAGCAATGCGCCAGAGGTCAGCGTGAATTCATTCAACTTGGCATCCTTGGCTAGTGATGTGACAACATGCGAAAGATGAGTTGCAGAGGCAGATTCATGTTCCACCTTAACGCGGTCGAGCCTTGCGCCCACGCCAATTTCGAATTCCATGACGGAACTCAAAACATAGTCACCTTCGCCCAAATAAGTTTCGATGATCGTAGCCGAAGCGCCATCAGCCACTTCAACGCAATTGCGCAAAGCCATAGAACGCGCAGCACCTTTGGTGGCAATATGTATGATTTCGACCAACACATCCATGTTGGATTCAAAGCGCAGCGTGAGGCCTGCGGGTTCAATTGCGTCGTTTAATTGAATCAATGGGTCATGAACCGATGATGATGTGGGCACACCTAGTTCAAAGGTGAGGCCGATGAAATTCGAACGTGCTTGATCCAAGCTGCCATTCACAAACACGATGCGATGGGTTTTAATTTTGGCAAAGGGTGATGACGCGATGAGCCTGTCAACCTCAGCTTTGTCGGTCACAACATTCTGATTTGCTGGATAAGGTTTATCCAAGCGCGCGCGTAAGTCTGTCCAACGCCATTCTTCCATGCGGCGGTGTGGCAGTGAAATGCCAAACGCCTCTTCCGCTGGTGTTTTGGTGAGAGCGATGTTCACGCCACCTTCTCCACAAACTCAGCATAGCCATTGGCTTCCAACTCGTGCGCCAATTCCTTGCCGCCGGATTTAACAATTTTGCCAGCCGATAGAACATGCACAAAATCTGGCACAATATAATCGAGCAAGCGTTGGTAGTGGGTGATCACAATCATGGCGCGGTCTGGCGAACGCAGTGCGTTCACACCATCAGCCACAACTTTCAACGCATCAATATCAAGGCCTGAATCAGTTTCATCCAACACGCAAAGTGATGGTTCCAACACCGCCATTTGCAAAATCTCAGCACGTTTCTTTTCACCGCCAGAGAAACCCACGTTTACGGGGCGTTTCAACATTTCTTGAGAAATGTTCAGCTTGGCCGCACGCTCTTTCACAAAACGCATGAAATCCGGAATTGAAAGTTCCTTCTCGCCGCGCGCTTTGCGCTGGGCATTTAGAGCCACTTTGAGGAACTGCATGGTAGCCACACCCGGAATTTCGATGGGATATTGAAAGGCCAGAAACACGCCCTTCGCTGCGCGCATGTTAGGATCCATATCTAACAAATCTTCGCCTTTGAATGTCACCGAACCATCAGTCACTTCATAGCCAGCACGGCCTGAAAGCACATAAGACAGTGTGGACTTGCCAGAGCCATTCGGCCCCATAATAGCATGCACTTCGCCCGGCTTCACACTGAGTGAAAGACCTTTGAGAATTTCTCTTTTCTCATCTGCGAGTTTGACGTGGAGATTTTTAATTTCGAGCATTACGATATCACTCTGAGAACTTTGATTGCGTGTTTGTTGAATTCTAAGTTTTCAACTGCAGTCGGACAAAATCGTTGGATCGCCTCGAATATCGATTTTGAAGTGCGATCCGGTAGCACCTTGGGTTCGAAAACGCCTTTTTCGTAATCAGAATAATTAAAAAGGTAATAGGCATCGCGCTCGACTATTCGAAAGTGTTCAAATTTTCCCAACATGAAGGCAAAAGTGTTGTTATCGCCACCCATTACGTGGGGGTACACTGAGAAGTATTCCGCGAGTGAATGTGCTTGCAGCTCCCAATAAGCTTTTAAATCTTCAATCATCCCACACTCCCTTCAAGTGAAATGCCAATCAACTTCTGCGTTTCCGCCATAAATTCCATCGGCAATTGTTGCAGCACATCGCGCACGAAGCCGTTGACAATTAAAGCCACAGCCTCCTCCTGCGAAAGTCCGCGCGACACGCAGTAGAACATTTGATCATCGCTGATCTTGCTGGTTGTCGCTTCGTGCTCAAACTGGGCCGTTGAAGTTTTCGACTCGATATAAGGCACTGTGTGCGCACCGCATTGATCGCCAATCAACAGCGAGTCACATTGCGTAAAGTTTCGCGCGTTCGTGGCTTTGCGGTGTGCGCTCACTAAGCCGCGATAGGTGTTATCCGAGCGGCCAGCGGCAATGCCTTTCGAAACGATACGGCTGGATGAATTTTTGCCCAGATGGATCATCTTGGTGCCGCTATCCACCTGCTGCTTGCCGTTCGAAATGGCGATCGAATAAAATTCACCACGAGATGAATCGCCGCGCAGAATTACACTTGGATATTTCCAAGTGATTGCCGAACCGGTTTCAACCTGTGTCCATGAAATCTTGGAGCGTGCGCCACGGCAATCACCGCGCTTGGTCACAAAATTATAAACCCCGCCTTTGCCCTCGGCATCACCCGGATACCAATTCTGCACAGTCGAATATTTTATCTCAGCATCTTCATGGGCGATGAGTTCGACCACAGCGGCATGAAGCTGGCTTTCTTCGCGTGTGGGCGCTGTGCAGCCTTCGAGATAGGACACATATGAGCCCTTATCAGCGATGATCAATGTGCGTTCAAACTGGCCGGTGTTTTTGGCGTTCATGCGGAAATAAGTTGAAAGCTCCATCGGGCAGCGCACTCCCGGTGGCACATATACAAATGAGCCATCGGAGAAAACGGCGCTGTTGAGCCCGGCATAAAAATTATCACCTTGCGGAACCACTGAGCCCAAATACTGCTTCACCAAATCTGGGTGTTCCCGCAGGGCTTCGGAGATCGAGCAAAAAATCACGCCCGCTTTGGCCAGTTCGGCCTTGAACGTGGTGACCACGGACACAGAGTCAAACACCGCATCAA
>JAYVPZ010000189.1:0-8080 GCA_043757105.1 Aestuariivirga sp.
AGGGTATTTGAAATTGTCACTGACCCTCACCTCCCCCATTGCTTTGCAATGGGTCCCCTTCCTCTCCCGCTTTGCGGTAGAGGACTTAAAGCGCCTGCTTAAACAATCCGCTTGCCGCATATTTATAGACTGCACCATTGTCAGCAAAATCTTCTAAACACATTGGCACAATTTGTGCTGCCACTTCGTCGGCACTTGGTAAAGTTTTCGGGTCTTCGCCTGGCATGGCGGTGGCCCTCATCTTTGTGCGGGTAGCGCCGGGGCTGAAGCAGTTGGCGCGAACTGAAGTTGTTTCCATTTCAGCGGCGTAGGTTTTAACCATCGCTTCCAATGCCGCTTTGGATACCGAATAAGCACCCCAATAGGGAAAGCATTTTTGGGCCAATCCAGATGTCACAAAAATCGCGCGACCATGCGGGGCCATGCGCAGCAGCGGGTCCATCGAGCGGATGATGCGGTAGTTTGCTGTCACATTCACCGCCATCACCTCATCCCAAGATTTGGGTTCGATGTGCGGCAAAGGTGTAAGCTTTCCCAAAAGGCCGGCATTGCCGATCAAAACATCTAGTTTTTTCCAGCGCTCAAATATTGCCGCACCTAGGCGGTCGATGCCAGCATAGTCGGTAATATCCATCGGAACCAAAGTAGCCGATGATCCCGCAGCTTTAATTTCATCATCAAGCTCTTCAAGCCCACCTTGGGTTCGGGCCGTGGCAATGATGTGTGCGCCCTGTTTGGCAAGCGCTAAAGCCGCAGCACGTCCCAGCCCACGCGACGCACCAGTGACCAACGCCACTTTGCCCTCAAGCAGTTTTTTCATGTCAGCCTGCTTCAGCCAAAAGCGAAAGCTGTTGTTTGGCACTCTCACCGATCACGTCGGTCAAGTGGGTTGGATAATCACCCGTAAAACAATGATCAGTGAATTGTGGTGACAAATTATCGCGGCCGTCAAAGCCTGCGGCTTTGTAAATACCATCAACCGAAACAAACGCCAAAGAATCCACACCAATGAATTTGCGCATTTCTTCCAAGCTGTGACTGGAAGCCAACAACGCATCTTTTTCAGGTGTATCGATTCCATAATAATCAGGAAACTTAATCGGAGGCGAAGCAATGCGCATATGCACTTCGCGGGCACCCGCTTCATACATCATCTTCACGATTTTGATCGAGGTCGTGCCGCGCACGACTGAGTCGTCAACCAACACAATGCGCTTGCCCGAAACCACGGCGCGGTTTGCATTGTGTTTTAATTTCACGCCGAGTGAGCGGATGTGTTGCGAAGGCTCAATAAACGTGCGGCCCACATAATGATTGCGTATGATGCCTAGTTCGAAAGGAATGCCCAGCGCTTGCGCATAACCCAAAGCAGCTGGCACACCAGAGTCTGGAATAGGCACAATCACATCAGCATCGACTGGCGATTCTAGTGCCAACTGTTTACCAGTGGCTTTACGCACTTCATAAACCGAACGACCGCCCAAGATTGAGTCGGGGCGTGAGAAGTAAATATATTCAAAAATACAGGGCCGAGGTTTTTGGCGGGGGAATGGGTGCAGACTTTCAACGCCGCTTTCCGAAATCACCACCACTTCGCCGTTCTCAATTTCGCGCACAAATTTTGCACCGATAATATCAAGCGCCACAGTTTCAGAACACAAAATATATGCACCATTGAGTTCACCCAACATCAACGGACGAATGCCTAAGGGATCACGCGCACCGATCAGTTTTTTGTTGGTCATTGAAACCAAAGCATACGCGCCTTCAAGATTGCGCAACGTATCGATATAGCGCTCAATCAACCGCACTTTTTTGGAACGCGCCACCAAATGCAAAATCGCTTCAGTGTCTGACGTTGATTGATAAATGGCACCTTGGTTGATCAGTTCACGGCGCAATGTGAGGCCGTTGGTCAGATTGCCATTATGGGCCACGGCAATGCCACCTGCTGCAAGTTCAGCAAAGAGTGGCTGCACATTGCGCAGAATTGTTCCACCCGTTGTTGAATAACGTACATGGCCCAAGGCTTGGCTGCCCTTGAGGCGGTTGATAATTTTTTCAGATGAAAAATGATCACCCACCAGTCCCATGCGACGTTCAGAGTTAAAGCGTTCGCCGTCAAAGGTAACAATACCTGCTGCTTCTTGTCCGCGATGTTGCAACGCATGCAAACCGAGCGCCGTTAATGCCGCAGCATCAGGATGCCCAAATATGCCGAAGACACCGCATTCTTCGCGCAGTGTATCACCATCTAGATCGAGGTCATCAATCATGGTGCTTTGGTTCCATCTTGCCCGAAGGCTGGCTCGTCTTTTTTCGCCGTGCCTTCAATGAGATTATCGAGTCCCTTCGCTTGGCCTGCCGTCACGTCAGTTCCGGCATCTGCTGGTTTAGTCACGGGGCCTTGTGGGTTACTGATTTGAGCGCTCTTTGAAAGTGTATCGGCAATGTCAGGCGGCACAAATCTGAGAAGCGCATCGCTCACCTTGCTGATGATAGGAAGCGTTTGGGCTTTGCGCACCCAATCTTCTTGGCGGTCGCTGGGGGTTAACCAACCATAAAACAAATAGGCGATTGAAACTAAAACAAGTCCGCGTGCCAGACCATAAAGGAAACCCAAGGTGCGATCGAATGCGCCAACACGACTATCAACAACGCGGTCAGAGATTTTGACACCGATAACCGAGACGACGATCATAACCACAATGAATGCAATGGCCCCCACTGCGATGGTGGCGATAATTGGCTTGCCAGCATAAGGCATGACAATGTCGAGAAGCTTTTGCTGTTTGATGGCGAAATAGGCTGCTGCGGCTCCAGCTCCCCAAGCCACCAAGGAAAGCACTTCGCGGGTGAAACCACGAGCCAGAGCTAAAATGCCTGAAATGGCCATGATGCTAAAGAGGACGAAATCGAGAATCTGAAAGGGCATGAGTGAGTTCCGGTTCGTTAAGAACCCTCTATATAAAACTCTGGGTCAAGGTTCTAGGTTATTCTTTGGCTTGTTCACGCAATGCGGCGCAGGCCTTTGGAGCGGCTGGCCACCCACGCCACTAAATCAGCCACAGTGGATAGCTGTTTGGTGGCAATAGTGCCCTTTATCTGTTTTTCGCCTTGGTCAGCGATCACAGCATCGGTGAGGCCCAGTTTCTGCGCTTCTTTGAGGCGAGCCTCGGTCTGGCCCACGGCGCGTATGGCCCCCGAAAGCGCAATTTCACCAAAAAGCACCGTGCCATGGGGAATCACTGTGTCGGATAGTGATGAGAGCAAAGCCGCAGCCACGGCCAAATCGACCGCCGTTTCCTTGAGGCGCAATCCACCCGCCACATTCAAATAAACATCATGATTGGAAAGAGAAACACCTGCTCTGGCATCAAGCACAGCCAGAATCATGTTGAGCCGCGTCGTGTCCCAGCCCACAGCCGTGCGGCGCGGTGTGCCCAAGGGCGAGGGGGCTACGAGAGCTTGAACTTCCACGAGCAATGGCCTCGTGCCTTCGACGCCTGCAAAAACTGCCGTGCCCGGGGCAGGGTGTTCGTTACCACCCATGAATAGGCGTGATGGATTGGTGACTTCTTTGAGGCCACCATCTGACATTTCGAATACGCCAATTTCATCGGTTGGGCCGAAGCGGTTTTTGACGGCACGCAAAATGCGGAATTGATGGCCACGGTCGCCTTCAAAATAAAGCACGGTATCAACTAAATGCTCGATCACCTTTGGCCCTGCAATCTGGCCGTCCTTGGTCACATGGCCGACCAGCAACACGCAAGCGCCCTTGGTTTTGGCATAACGCACCATGGCCTCAGAACCCGCTTTAAGTTGCGAGACTGTGCCGGGCGCGGATTCGATGACCGGTGACCACAAGGTTTGCACAGAGTCGATCACCACCACAGCGGGCACAGGGCCATCATTCAATGTGGCAATGATATCAGACACATTGGTTTCAGCCGCCAGCAAAACGCTTGCATCATCAAGACCCAAACGGGCCGCCCGCATGCGCACTTGGGCGATGGCCTCTTCGCCCGTCACATAAATCACGCGCTCACCTTTGCGTGCCAGCGCCGCCAAGGCTTGCAGCAATAACGTGGATTTACCAATACCAGGATCGCCACCGATCAACACCGCCGAACCCGGCACAAACCCGCCACCCGTGGCGCGGTCTAATTCTGCAATTCCGCTTTCAATGCGCGCAGGCGCTGGGCTTTCACCTTTCAATTCATAAAGCTTGGCCAAGCGGCCCTTGGGCAACGAAGCGCCCTTGGCCCCAGAAGCGGGCGCCTCCGAACGCTCTTCAATAATCGTGTTCCAAGAATCACAAGCATCACAATGCCCCGACCATTTATGGGTCAAGGCAGCGCAGGTTTGACAGACGAAGTTTGAAGCAGATTTAGCCATTGGAAAACCATAACATAGAACGTATAGAGAACGCAAGTGGGTTTCTAAAAAATCATTGTCAGCTCGGTGGAATCTGCAGGTGCTTGTTTGAAATTTGAATGTATGTTAAAGAATAATTAGGCGATTCAAAATGAAAAACAGGTGGCTCTATGCGCAAGGTGAACCCTACTCAATATCTCGCAATGGTAATTGCAGTTTTCGCTGTGACGGAGATAGCAATGGCTGTCGGGCCTTTTCCCGTCGCGACCTTGTCAGGCACTGACGATACCAGAGTTGGGATCGGTCTTCGTTTTGAATTCGGGGATAATACTGCTCAGGTGGTTGGGTCGGTCCGTCACACTTACACCAATACCGATAATAATGTGACAGGTGCTTTGGCAGAATTAGCTGTTCCTATATTTCCGAACACAAATTTTGCTCCAAAAGCCCGCGCTATGGGTTTGATCGGCAACACCACTGTCCAAGGCGAGTTAGGAATTGGGTTTGATTTTGCAAATCAACAGCCGTTGATTGGTGCTGGAATTCATGGCCCTTATGTTGAAGCAGGTGCGAACTATCTATTTGATGGCCAATTCCACCCCTATATTGGTGTAGACTCCTACGGTGGTGCGCCCGGTGCAACCGTGGTTCCCCCGGCCCTAAACTGACCGAATACAGAACGGCAGACGTGTCATGTGGCAGAACGTTGTGGTGGTTTATGAAACCTCGCTGCAATGGGCAGGTCTTGTTCCCGTTTTACTCTTGGCAGTTACGCTGTGTTGGCCATTTGAGCGTTTAATTCCGCGTATTCTCGTTAATAATTATACAGCGCGTCGGACTATAACGATCGCCGCATTTGTTCTGATCGGTACTTTTTTTGCACAGGCCTATTCGTGGTGGGCTCAGACTTCCGTTATAAATGTTTTTGTTCACCTGAAGTTTTTCAGCATTGCGAAATTGCCTATTCCAGATTGGCTTCTCATTTTGATTTCGTTCCTGGTTCTTGATTTTCTCTATTTCCTCTCGCATTTTATCCTGCATCACGTTCCACTTTTTTGGCGGCTGCACAAAATCCACCACGCAGATGAACATGTCACAGCGTTTTCATCTCTGCTGCACCATCCCTTCGAATCTATTTTCGTTGCATTGTTCATTACGGGGTTTGTAGTTGTGTTGGGTTTGCCAGTATTGGTCTATTTGAATTTTGGTTTGGCGCTTGCGCTTCATGCGGTTTTTGCTCATGCCAACGTAGCCTTGCCGGCGCAACTCGACCGCAAGCTGCGTATTCTCTTTGTTACACCAGACGTTCACCGCACTCATCACTCTCAGAGCTTATCTGAAGGCAATTCTAATTTCGGCGCTATGTTCACAATTTGGGATCGTCTCTTTGGCACCTATGTTGATCATCCTAAAGAACCTGTGGGCATGCTCAGCATGGGTTTGCCTCAGCAATCAAAGCCTGCAGCATTCAGCACGAAAGAACTTTTGCTGTTTCCGTTTAAGGATTAGTGCAGCTGGGGAATATGCCGAGAGAATCACTGTACCCTGACGTTGTGAGGCTGCCGGAATGTGATTTGGCCTTGGAGCGTACATTGAACGCAAGTGGTGTTATTTTGGGGCTTGGGGCGGCCCTTCAGTGCCATCCACACATTACACAACTTGGCTTCTGTATAGACCCATTTTCGCCAGTTCTACTGCAACCATTGAGCCGAGATTGCACTGCCTTCAGAGAATTTTGATTCTGTGGGAAGGCTGACTAAAACTAAACCAGATTTGTAACCGCTCGCAACAACAAGGCTCATGCCGCGTGCGTCCTCAAGCAAGTTGCAAACGATAAAATCTACGACTTGTTCATATGGGTATTTCGCGGGGCAACGAATGATCGCTCCACAGTGGATTGCCCGTTCATTCAGGTCTTCAAGTTTTTGCCACTTCAAAATATCACCTCACCCCTCCCAAACCACCCGTCCATCACATACTGTCATCACAGCCTTAACACTGTTCATATCCTCAGCCAGCGTTGCCTCCAAATCGTGATCCAGCACCGCAATATCGGCCAGATACCCAACCTTCAACATGCCCTTGCGGTCTTCTGTGAAATCCATCATCGCGCCTGCCGCTGTGAAACCATGCAGCGTGTCCATCAAATTCTGTTTTTGGCCAAAGTGGTCTGCTGTCATCGCAGCCTTGAAACCCAAGAATGGATCGAGTGAGGCCACGGGCCAGTCGGACGAAAACGCCACCGTTGCGCCGGAATTGCGGATGGTTTGCCATGGGTAGGAATAGGGCAGTTTATCACCAAGCCTTGAGCTGATCGGTTCCTTCGGCATCCACGGCACGCCGTATCCTGCAACGGGTTGGATCGAAGCAATAACCCCCAATTGCTTGATGCGCGGAATATCAACCGGGTTGATCATTTCAATATGTTCAATGCGGTGGCGGCTGTCGCGAACGCCGTTGGCTTTCTGCGCCACTTCATAACCATCAAGTGTGCGGCGCACAGCACCGTCACCAATGGCATGCACGCTGATTTGAAGTTTGTGCTTATCTATGCGCGTGGCCAGTTCGTTAAACTGCGCGGCAGTGAACAAGGGGGCACCCCTATTGCCGGGGTGCCCCGGATAGTCATCCAGCATCAAAGCGGTCAGCGTTTCCATAACGCCGTCCATGAAAATTTTCACGCGGCCTGACCAAAGCATATCTCCTTTATATTGCGCGTTCATTTCGGCAGCTTCATCAACGCGGGCGATTTCAAAATAATTTTTCTGATGAAACGGAATCTCAATGCGGGCGTTCAATTCGCCGCGATCTAAAATGCTTTTCAAAAGTTCCAGCTGATACCAATTGCCGTCCATATTATGCATCGTGGTAATGCCAAGTGAATTTGCATATGCGATGCCTTTTTTCAAAATTTCTTGGTCGCTGGCGCGTTGGGCCGGTGTGGCGGACGGCACTGGGTTTTCACCCGTGTTCATACCTAAAAATTCTCGGCCCCCAATCGGCCCCAAGGCCTGCACCAACATAAAGGCGGCAGGCTCTTTCAATTCGCCTGTGGCATTGCCTTCAGAATCAAGAACAATTTCGTTGCCTACCGGAAGCTCGCGTCCGCGCATAATGCCAGCGGCTTCCAGCGCCTTGGTGTTGGCCCAAGCCGTGTGGTGATCAAAGCAGTTCACATAAAACGGCACGTCTGAGATAATGCTGTCCAACATCTGTCTGGTGATCGGGCCATCACGACCCAAGCTTTCATGCGCAATACCATGTGCAATAACAATTTTATCGCCCTGATGCGATTTCCGGTATTGAGAAACTGAATCATGAAACTCTGCTAAGCTATTGACGTGGCTAACTATAAGGCCTCCAAGTTCAGCCGCTCCACCAAACAAATGCACATGGCCTTCAATAATGCCAGGGATTACCGATTTGCTCTGAGCATCAATCACTCGCGTATGTTTGGCCTTGAAATCACCCAAATCTTCATTGCTTCCGACGGCAATAATTCTGTTGGCCGTAACAGCCAAGCTTTGCGCAAAGGGTTGCGCTTGATCCATCGTGATGATGCGAGCATTTTTAATAATCATATCTGCAAAGGGCATATTTTTACTCTTGAAATTTTTGAACGACAGGTGCACCTTAGCACGGTCGTTAACAACTGAAAGGAGGTGATCCCATGTCGAGTGAGTTCAACATTACAGGTTCT
>JAYVPZ010000190.1:0-2074 GCA_043757105.1 Aestuariivirga sp.
AATGGCCTAATCCATAGCTATATTCCGCGCAAGTTTTGTTTCGGCGCTTTTGGCGCATTGGAGAATTAAATGTTTGTGACTGAAGCCTATGCCCAAGCCGCTGGCGCAACACCGGGCGCTGGAGATCTGATCGGGTTTGTGTTCCCGATGATTGCAATTGCTGTTGTATTCTATTTCTTCATGATCCGTCCGCAACAGAAGAAAGTGAAGGAACATCAAGAAATGTTGGGCAAAGCAGCGCGTGGTGACACTGTTGTGACCAATGGTGGGCTGATCGGCAAGGTCATTCGTGTAGTTGATGAAAATGAGCTTTTGGTAGAAGTGGGCGAGAACATAAAGGTGCGTGTGTTGCGCCAAGGCATTGCCGATGTGCGCAGCAAAGGCGAGCCGATGAAGGCCGAAGCTGCCAACGATTCTAAGAAGAAATAGGCTTTCCTCATGTTTCACTACGCGCGTTGGAAAATTATCGGCATTTTAGGGTCGGTATTGATTTCATTTTTGATAGCTCTGCCAAATGTTTTGCCGACGAGTTCGCAAGAGTATGTCGCTAATAAGTTTGGTTTGCATCCTTTGACGCTTGGTCTCGACTTGCAAGGTGGATCCAACATCCTGATGGAAGTGGATCGTAAGGACATGATCGACAAGTTGGAGCAACAGTTGACTGGCGATATTCGTGCGACTTTGCGCGAAGCTAAGATTGGCTATAGTGGCATCTCCAAAACTGATGGTGGCGTGACAGTTCGCATCACGAAGTCGGAAGATCTGGATAAAGCGAAAACTGAGCTAACGAAACTGGTACAACCTTTGAATGGCGGTTTGTTTGGTTCAACCACGTCTGTTAATCTTTATGTTCTTAGCAATACTGATCAGCAATACAACTTTACAGTTGATCCAGCCGGACTCGAGGCCAAGATTACGGCTGCTATTCATCAATCACTGAAAATTGTTGAAAGCCGTATCAACGGCACTGGCACAACTGAACCCATTATTCAGCAGCAAGGCAAAGACCGTATTTCCGTTGAAATTCCGGGCCTTCAAGATCCTGAAAAAGTAAAGAACCTGCTGGGTTCAACCGCAAAGCTAACTTTCCAGTTGCTCTGCCCCGAACAACAGACATCGACCAATCAAGCGCCACCGCCTGATTGCAAAGGCCTTCCACAAAAAGCCGATGTTGACCGGATTACGGCTGATAAGAAAACTAAAGGCGAAAAAGTTACGGCAGATGATTTGAAAGTGTTGCCACAAACTTGGGTTCAGACATCGGGCCGCGCCACGGTTGATGGCGGTGATTTGAGCGATGCACAGTCTTCATTTGGCCAAGACAATTCTCCAGTTGTTACATTTAAGTTCAACCAAAAAGGTGCGGTGCGCTTTGGCAAGTTGACAGCAGAAAATATTGATAAGCCATTTGCGATTATTCTTGATGATGTGATTATGAGTGCGCCGGTCATTCGCTCGGCTATTCTCGGCGGCTCAGGCGAAATTTCGGGGCGTTTTTCGTTAGATGAAACCAACAGCTTGGCAATTGTTTTGCGTTCAGGTGCTCTGCCTGCAAAATTGAACATCATTGAAGAACAAACCGTTGGGCCTAGTCTTGGTGCGGACTCCATCCGAGCTGGTTTGATTGCCAGTTTGGTTGGCTTGGTCGCCGTAATGATTTTCATGCTCTTGCCCTATGGCTTGTATGGTGTGATTGCGGACATTGCTGTGTTGATCAACTTGTTGATGCTGATCGCCATCATGTCGCTGTTTGGCTTCACGCTGACATTGCCGGGCATTGCTGGCATCGTTTTGACACTTGGCATGGCGGTTGACTCAAACGTTCTGATTTATGAGCGCATCCGCGAAGAGTGGCGCAATGGCCGAACAGCCATGGGTTCAATCGAGACTGGATTTAAGGCCGCTTTTGCTACGGTGTTCGACGCCAACATCACCACGCTTATTGCCGCAGTCGCTCTGTTCGGAGTTGGCTCTGGCCCCATTCGCGGTTTTGCTGTTACACTTGCTGTCGGCATTGCCACCACATTGTTTACTGCGTTTCTTCTCACCAAATTCATGGTTGCCATGTGGGTGA
>JAYVPZ010000191.1:0-2063 GCA_043757105.1 Aestuariivirga sp.
ACACACTCGAATGCCTTTCGCCAAATCAATCCATTTTTCAATTTGCCTTATGAAACTGTTTTGAAAGCCATCTGCGCGCGCGATGAAACAAAGGTGAAGCCCTTTGCTGATCAGTGGGGCTACGAGTCAACCGAGACGGATTGGCGCAAACTGATCGAGCGTAAAGATATTGACATAATCGATATCGCCAGCCCCAATGACACGCATATGGAAATTGCCATCGCCGCCGCCGCTGCTGGCAAAATTGTGATGTGCGAGAAGCCGCTTGGTCGCAACGCTGCCGAATCCATAAAAATGGTGGAGGCTGTGGAAAAAGCCAAAGTGCCCAATATGGTTTGGTATAATTATCGCCGCGCTCCAGCCGTCACACTCGCTAAACAGATGATCGAGGAAGGCAAACTCGGTAAGATTTTTCATTATCGTGCGAAATTCCTCCAAGATTGGACCATCAGCGCGGATCTTCCGCAAGGTGGCGCAGGGTTATGGCGGCTTGATGTGAATGTGGCGGGCAGTGGCGTGACCGGTGATTTGCTGGCGCATTGCATTGATACAGCCATGTGGTTGAACGGCCCCATTGAAAAAGTAACGGGCATGACTGAGACTTTTATCAAAGAACGCCATCATAATATTACGGGCCGATCAGAAAAAGTGGGCATTGATGATGCCAGTCTTTTTCTTGCGCGTTTTAGCAATGGTTCACTCGCTAATTTTGAAGCAACACGTTATGCGCGGGGCCACAAGGCTCTCAACACCTTTGAAATCAATGGCGAGCACGCTTCAATCGCTTGGGACCTGCACGATTTGCACCGTTTGCAATATTTTGATCACCGCGATGAGAGCCGCACCCGTGGCTGGCGCTCAATCCATGTGACTGATGGCGATCACCCCTATATGAATAAGTGGTGGGTGCCCGGAACGCAAATTGGCTATGAGCATACTTTCGTTCATCAGGCTGCAGATTTTGTTGATGGGTTGGTAAATGGCAAACCAGCATCGCCAACCTTCCGCGAAGCTTATGCAACTGATCTGGTGACAGATGCAGTGTTAAAATCTGCGCGCACTGGTCAATGGGAAAATGCAAAGTGATCATTTGAGGTCTTGCAAAAGTTTTTTGACCATATAGTCTGTTTTGCAAGAGAGCCAAAAAGGCCGTCTAAAGTGAATTGGGAGAGTGATGTCTGAAGCTATAAAATATGCTTTGCGTTTAAATGGGGTTTCGAAATCCTATGATGCCGTGCGCGCACTTGCTGGGCTATCATTCGATGTCGTCGAAGGCCGTTTCTTTGCGCTGTTTGGCCCCAGTTCGGTTGGCAAGACCACGGCACTGCGCACAATTGCTGGATTGGTGAAGCCTGATTCCGGAAGCGTTGAAATCAACGGCACTGACGTGACCGATGCACCAATCACTGGGCGTGGTGTTTCGATGGTGTTTCAATCTTTCGCGCTTTATCCGCATTTGACGGTTTATGAGAACTTCGCTTATCCATTACGTGAAGATAAAGTCGGTCGCGAAGAAATTGATAAACGCGTTAAAGAAACTGCTGCAATGCTGAAGCTTTCGCACCGGTTAGAGCGCAAACCAAACACACTGTCGGGCGGTGAACAACAGCGTGTTGCTTTGGGCCGTTCTCTGATCCGCCGCCCAAAAATTTTACTGCTGGATGAACCACTCACCAATCTTGATGCCAAGCTGCGTCACGACATGCGCGCGGAATTGAAACGTCTGCACCGTCAATTTGGCATGACCATTGTTTATGCAACGCCAGACGAGCTTGAAGCATTATCGATGGGTGAAGAAATTGCTGTGATGCGCGATGGTGCGGTGGTGCAGCGTGGCACGCCCGATGAACTTTATGAAAATCCGGTTGATATGTATGTGGCTGGAAAAATTGGTTCACCGCATATGAACATGATCAAAGGCAAGGCCAGCAGCGACAAAACCATGTTTGAAACTTCGCTGGGAAAAATTGTGGCCAAGTCGAAAATGAAATCAGCAGAATCTGGCGAAGCTGCGATGCTGGGTATCAGACCAAGCGATGTTCGCTTTGCGGTCAAAGGTGAGA
>JAYVPZ010000192.1:0-7897 GCA_043757105.1 Aestuariivirga sp.
CAGATAACTCAGACATTGCAGTTCTCCTCCAAACTGCATATCTATTGAGTCCTCAAATCCATGATCCGCAATACCTATTCGTCATATGCGATTCCCCTGAAGTGGAGGGGGTGCAGGCATCACAGATATCTCTTGGGAAAATGTGAGCACTACCTGCAGGCTGCACCCATGTTTGATTGATACGCCTTCGACTTATCACAGCGCAAATATTATGGCGCTAAAGGGCCTTGTGCCAGGCGTACGAACAGCCGGTAGGCCTACCCCCGATCATATTATGATTGGTCTTGGGACAAAGGCATTGTTTGAACGTGCTCCCGCCCGAAGTGTGGTGATTGGAAGGAATTGTTTGATTGAAAAAGGGGCGGAACTGGGTCCATTTGCCGTTATTGGAGACGAAACAATTATTGATAGTGGGGCCACTATTCGCAACAGCATCATTATGCCCGGTACTTATGTTGGCAAAGGAGTCTCGATTATTGATTCAGTTTTAGACGGTTCCAATATTTATTGTATCAAAAGACAAGTTCTAACAAGCTTCAAAGACCGTCGTGTCATTGCAAAGCATGGCCTTCAAATCTCCGCTTAAAGTGCCTGTTATGATTTAATTCTACTAATTTTTCCTGTTTTAGTTCAAATCACTAAGAAATCCCGATATCATACTAAAAGTTGTTTAAATTAACAAAGTTGCAATCAAAAATTGTTAAACAACAATATTGAATGAGGCAGGGAATTTTAAATGAGTATTGGCACATCGGGTTTGGATCGAATTTTATTAGTAGAGGACATGTTACCGCTTACGACAGTTTATCTGCAATATTTGAAGTCAATTGGTACGCCAGTTTTAGCCGTTGATACCGGTGCAAAATGTCTTGCAGAATTCGTTGATAGCCCCCCCAAGGTTTTAATTTTAGACCTCGGGTTGCCGGATTCAGAAGGACTAGGCATTTTAACGCGTGTGCGCGCTGGGCATCCTGATACATCGGTTATCGTGATTACGAGTAATGCGTCTCTTGGAACAGCAATTGAGGCAATGCGAATGGGGGCATTTGACTATGTGGTAAAGCCGCTCAGCGCCGAAAGAATATGCACAGCGGTTCGCAATGCATTAGCCCGGACTGCGCCAAGTGTTGTAACAGCGCCAGCCAAAACTGTCGAAGTGCGCGACACAATTCATGGGTTTTACGGTGCCTCAGCTCCCATGCAACTCGTCTACCGCATGATCGAAAGCGTGGCACCGTCGCAGGCCACTGTATTTATTACAGGTGAAAGTGGAACTGGAAAAGAGCTTTGTGCTTCTGCCATTCATAACGCAAGTGACCGCGCTAAGAAAAACTTTGTTCCAATCAACTGCGCGGCTATTCCTCATGGATTGATGGAGTCAGAGATTTTCGGACATGTTAAAGGTGCCTTTAGCGGTGCGATTTCAGACCGTGTTGGTGCGGCAATGGAAGCTGATGGAGGCACGCTTTTTCTTGATGAGATTTGTGAAATGGAATTTGAATTGCAGGCAAAACTCCTGCGGCTCATCCAAACTGGCAGCTATCAACGCGTAGGGTCAAGCAGAACTGAACACGCAAATTTGCGCGTGGTTTGTGCAACTAACAGGGATCCAAAAACTGAAGTCGCCGAGGGTCGGTTCCGCGAAGATTTATACTACCGACTGCATGTCATACCAATGCATTTGCCACCTTTGCGCGAGCGTGGCGATGACATCATGCTTATTGCTAACCGCATGCTCGCACGGTTTTCTAAAGAAGAAAACAAAGACTTTACTGCTTTCTCAACAGAAGCTGAAGAGAAAATTGCTGGTTACAAGTGGCCAGGAAACATTCGCGAACTTCAAAATGCTTTGCGAAATGCGGTCGTTTTGAATCATGGAAAAATTCTTGAAAAAACAATGTTGCCGAAATGGATTGATGATATTCAACCTTATTCCTCTACTCGGTCTCTGGTATCCGATAGAAGTGAGATTAAATCCGGAGGGAAATTTTCAAATTCTCACGTTCACGTTCTTCCGCTCTGGCAGACAGAACGTGATGCAATCATGAATGCGTTGCGCATGTGCGATGGCAATGTGACGCGAGCTGCCGCTTATCTGGAAATTGGTGCCTCGACTCTCTATCGAAAAAAAATTGAATTTGAAGCAATGGCAAGCAGGAGCGCATAGCTTTGCTGCCTTCTAATGTGCAAGCTTACGTAGCGATACTCTGTTTGTTTTTGATCATTGCAATACTATATCTGAGCCAACGCAAGCGGCGCTTCCCTAGTCCTGAAAACGCTTTGTCCGATAGCCAGTTGCGATTGAATGCCATCTTTCGGTCTGCGCTAGACCCCGTTGTCGTCACGGATTCAAAGGGAATTATTTTAGACTGGAATAATGCTGCAATTGCATGCTTTGGGTTTAATCGTGATCAAGCGATTGGTCTGGATTTTGCTGATATAATACTCCCAGAAAGAAGCCGCGCTGCGCATCGCGAAGTTTTGACGCATTATCTTGCTACAGGTGATTCAAGTTTATTGGGCAAACGCGAAGAGATTCAAGCGCTTCACCTGTCAGGTCATGAAATTCCAATTGAGTTGGCCTTGGGCGTGTCTCGCGGCTTAGACAACCCAGTTTTTGTTGCTTATCTGCGCAACATTGAAAAACGCTTGGAAGCAGAAGCGAACTTGAAGCACGCGCTTGAAACAGCAAAGGCCGCCAATAACGCCAAAGCCAGCTTTCTAGCCGTCATGAGTCACGAAATGCGCACTCCTTTGAATGGGGTCATCGGGTGCCTTGATCTCTTGGAGCACACAAAATTAAGTTCGGATCAATCTAGTCTCGTATCGACTGCTATTAAATCTGGTGAAGCGTTGCTTAGTCAAATTAGCGATGTGTTGGATTTCTCAAAAATGGAAGCTGGTAAACTCGATCTCGAACTTGCCCCGTTCAACGTTAGTGAGTTAATCAATTCCGTTACAAATATTTTACAAAGCCAAGCACAAACTCAGAACAATACTTTTAAAATTGCCATCGACAATGACGTGCCCAGTTGGCTCTCAGGAGATGCCATGCGTTTGCGCCAAATCCTCCTCAACTTTGCGTCAAACGCTGTCAAATTTACAACCGATGGGATTGTCACATTGGAAGTGAAAAAGCTTAACCGTGACGTCAAGGCAGCTCAATATATATTTTCGGTGATTGATACAGGCATCGGTATTTCAGCTGAAAGTATCAAGCATTTATTCAAAGAGTTTTCGATGGTTGACAATCGCTATAAGCGACCATCCAGAGGAACGGGCTTAGGTTTGGCAATTAGCAAAATATTGGTTACCGCAATGGCAGGACAAACTGGAGTCTTGAGCAAAATCGGATACGGCAGCCGATTTTGGTTTGAACTCCCCTTAGAAACAGCCGAACCAATCGCCGAGAAGTCGATTGTTCAAGCCACTGAAATGATACCGCTGCCAACACAAAACAGTTTGCGCATATTATTGGTGGAGGACAATCTCACAAACCAAATGGTTGCCGTACGAATGTTGACCGCGGCAGGCCACGATGTCGAAACTGCTGTTGATGGTTTGGAAGCCGTTGCAAGAGTTCAAAACAAAGGTTTTGATGTCATATTCATGGACATATCCATGCCTGTAATGGACGGTTTGGAGGCTGCATCTCGAATTCGCGCAATGCCGGAACCAAAAAATCAAATCCCAATAATTGCAATGACCGCAAATGCCGTGCTTGGTGACCGTGAGCGGTTCTTAGATGCCGGTATGTCTCGATACCTTTCCAAGCCAATTCGGAAATCTGATATTTTAGCCGCATTGATTGATGTTGAGATAGGACTTCCTAATCCTCAAGACAATATGCGAGGTGATTTTTCAAACACTTTACCACTGGTCGAACACGCTGAGCTTAAAAAATTGACCGACGAATTGGGTGCGGATATTTTGCTCGTTGTCCTTCGGCAGTTTATAGCCGAAGTTGAGCTGCGTTGTCCGATGGCCAATATCGCGTTCTTGTCGCGTGACTTTGAAGGAGTGCGCAAAGCAACTCATGCGCTTTCAGGTATTTGCGCGACAGTCGGAGCGCAACAATTGCGCAGCGAAGCGGAAGTCATCGAGTTAAGTTGTGAAATTATGAAAGATGAGATACTTGAGTCCCGCCTACGGCATTTGACTGAAGTCGCGAGTACAACGGTCTCCGCATTCAAACTCGAAATCTCTATTCTTTGTGGCAGCTCTTAATGCTATTTTTTAAGTAACGTTTGACGATGTCGAAAAAATCACGTTAAATCTCAGGCCTATATTAGTTTCCAACACTGACGACCGAATTGATGATCGATTGGGAGAAAAGCCTCCAACACCATCTTTCACAATCCCGCCGAGATTAGAACCTTATTCAAACATCATGCAATTCTAGCTTTCCAAAAATTAACTTTGGAGAAAGCGATGAAATATAAAATATTGTTTGGTGTTTTGCCCTTTATGGCTTTCGGTCTAAACGGCGCTCATGCTTCGAATTCACAGTTGCAACAGCGTGTAGAGGTGGCTTTTGTTCTTGATACAACAGGTTCAATGGGCGATCTGATTGATGGTGCCAAACGCAAGATTTGGTCGATTGCGTCTTCCATCGTTGATACCAATCCAAATGCTGATGTTGCGATGGCTTTGGTGGCTTACCGGGATCGCGGTGATGATTATGTGGTAAAATCCACGCCGCTTTCATCGGATGTGCAAGGGCTTTATGGCAAGTTGGTAAAACTTGAAGCCAATGGCGGCGGCGATACGCCAGAGTCGGTTAATGAAGCACTTGATAAGGCCATTAGTGGTTTGCAGTGGACGTCGGGTGATAATGTGAAACATATCGTGTTTCTTGTCGGTGACGCTCCCCCACATATGGACTATTCACAAGAGCGGCGTTATCCGCAAATTCTCAAAATAGCCTCGGAAAAGCATATCGTCGTGAACGCCGTACAGGCCGGTGACATGCTTGAGACGACACCAATCTGGAAAGAAATCGCCCAGTTCGGCCATGGTCGCTATATTGCTATTCCACAAAACGGTGGTGAAGTAGTTGTCGTGATAACTCCATTTGATACTGACATTTTGCACATGCAGGAAGAGCTTGACGGTTCAATCGTACCATATGGAAATATTGAACAAAAAACCGAAGTGCATCGGCGAATGGCGGAAAAAGCTGAAGCACCTGCTTCAGTCAAAATCGACAATTCCAGTTTCTATTCCAAGCGTAAAATTGCGCGGGAAGTAATCACTGGCGGTGGCGACTTGGTTGCCGATGCAGCCAACGGCGCAGCGGATCTTGATAAAATTGCCGAAAGCGAATTACCCTCGGATTTAAAGGCAATACCAGCGCCCCAACGTCGTGTTTGGCTCGATGAAAAACTGAAGTCTCGACAAGGCTTGGAAGATAAGATGGCGGCTCTCATTGCCAAGCGCGATGCCTATGTAATGTTGCAAAATAAAAAAAACGTTGCAACCGCCAGTGGAGACTCATTTGATAAAGCAGTTGAAGAAACATTGAGGTCACAGCTCAACTAACCGGATAGCCTTTTCACACTCAAATATTTGTGCTAGGGTATTTTGGGGGTTTCGGTCCAGAGGGCTTAGACCATGATGGGAACTTCCGCGACACGAAGACTTCGTTCAGTCTTGCTTTTTTTTGCATTGACACTTGTAACTTTGTTGACTGTCCCAATCATTCCGATCACGGCGTCAAGCCCAGCTTATGCGTCTGAAAATGTTTGTTCAGTTCCGCAAAATTCCTGCGGTTGTCCCACATGCGGTTGTGGCAGTGGAGGCGGCGGATATGGCAGGCCATCATGCCCAGTTGGGTTTACCTCATACGAAGACTATTGTTTGCCATCGTGCCCAGATGGTTTCCGCCGTTATCCTGGCATTCCTGGGCTGTGCGTTCCGCCTTGCTATCATGGTTGCCCTGAAGGCTACGATCAAGTGCCACTGCCTGAATGTCCGCAAGGGTTCCATAGGAACTTGCGCGACCCCAATTTCTGCGACCAAGATCGTGGTCAACAACAATTTGGTGACAATTGCCCCTATGGCATGGCCTATTCTTCCGAGACTGGTCAATGCGAAGTCGATTGCCCAGCAGGCAGTTACTTAGGTGCCAATGGTCTTTGCCAAAGCTATTATGCTCAAGAGTGCCCCAAGGATTTCACGCGTGATGCGGAAACTGGCAAATGTCTCCCGCCCGGTGTTTGGCCGCAAGGTTATGCTTGGGTGTGTTTGCCCCATTGCCCCACAGGATATTACCGCGACATTCAACAGCCGACACGCTGCATCCCGCCGCCTCCTACTTGTCCAGAAGGTTATGATAACGTGCAAGGGCGCTGCCTGCCGGTGTGTGGAAAAAATGTAGAACGCGACGCATATGGGTATTGCGTGCCAAAGCGTTGTCCTGAGGACAACTATCATGATTTGCGCGGCAATTGTATTCCAGTTGGATGCCAGCAAGGTTTCGAAAGCTATAATCGTCAATGTGTGCCAATCTGCAAAATTGGACTAAAACGTGACGATAATGGTCGCTGTGTTCCGCCACCACCACCCCCAACTAAGGATTGCCCGCAAGGCCAACGCATCAATGTCCAATCAGGCGATTGCGAGCGCATTCCGATCAATGAGCCGAAATGCACTTCGGCTCAAACTTACAGTTCGAAAGACAAGCGCTGCCTCCCGCGCTATGTGCCACCGCCTGATTGCAAAATCGGTTGGCATCGTAATGCCAATAATGATTGTGTTCCTGATCAACCGCCAACGCAGCAGTTGCCAGCATGCAAGAAGGGTTCACATCTTGATGACAATGGCCGCTGCGTCCCAAATTTCTTTCTTGTGCCGCGTAGTTGCCCGGAAGGTACTGAATTCAATCGTCGCACCAAACGCTGTGTGATAATTGACTATGGCCAAGATGGATCGGATGTCCCAGCAGATGTCCCTTCCGATCCACCGCAACGTACTGGTCAAACGCTTCGCAAGTTTGATCCGAATGTTTTGCAAAAACTAATTCCAAAGAGCGGCATTAATCGGGGCGATAAGTTTGCGCCAAATGTACAAGTTGATTGTCCTGATGGCGAGTTTCGAGATGAAAACGGGCGGTGTGTGCCCCAATAATTAAAAAATTCGACAGCGCTCACAATTATAATGCACTGCACAATTTTTTATTGTGCAGTGCAGCAAAATATGTTAGTGGCCCTCAATCAATTATGATGGGGACTCAAAATGATTTTTAACTCTATGCCGACTGAAGACCAAATCCGCGCTGTTGCTCACCAAATCTGGCTTGATGAAGGCCAACCTGATGGCCGCGACGAAATCCATTGGGAATGGGCTTTGGCGAAATTCCGCACTGCTGCACCAACAGATGTTTCTTTGATTGATGGCATAGGCCCAAAGATTGCTGCTGACTTAACCAAAGCTGGTATTAAAACCTTGCAAGATATTGCAGACCTCAGCCCAAAAGCGCTTGAAGCGCTTGATACAAAGCTTGGTCTTAAGGGTCGTACACTCCGTGATGAGTGGGTTGCTCAAGCCAAGGAACTGATTGCTGGCAAACCGCCACGCGCCAAGATCGATCAAGTAAAAGCCACTAAAGTAAAAGCTTAAATTTTTTCCACACGAGTATGGCCCCGAATGTTTTTCGGGGTTTTTTGTTACTCTCTTAGATTTTGCAACGTAACCAACGGTTCAAGATTGCCAAGGTTGTTTAGAACCTCAAATAGAAAATTGCTCAATATCGGTTGATCCTCTTCGGGCAATTGTTGAGCATCACCAAGTACAAAGCTACGCAACGAAAAGCGCTTATCGCTGATCGCGATGGCCAGTTTTTGGGGCAGGGCCGGAATTGCCAAACCGCCTTCACTCTTTGGCCAGATAGAACCCA
>JAYVPZ010000193.1:0-2056 GCA_043757105.1 Aestuariivirga sp.
ATTTAGATATTGCCCAGCCGTCGCTTGCGCGAAGGAATATGAACCATGGGTTCAAAAATGTTAATCGACGCCAGTCAACCGGAAGAAACCCGTGTTGTGGTGGCCCGCGGCAATCGACTTGAAGAATTTGATTTCGAAAGCGCTTCCCGTACGCCCCTCAAAGGCAATATCTATCTCGCTAAAGTCACCCGCGTAGAGCCATCACTCCAAGCGGCTTTTGTGGATTATGGTGGAAACCGCCATGGGTTTTTAGCTTTTGCTGAAATTCATCCGGATTATTATCAGATTCCGATTGCTGACCGTATGGCGCTGATTGCCGAACAGGAAGCCGAAGAAGCTGAGCATGACGACGACGATGATTTAGAAGATGATCATCCGTCAACCCGTGATAATCAGCCAGATGCAAGTGTTTTGGATGATCACGAACATCATGCAGATGAAGAGCTTGTCCATCATCACGATCCTGAACCAATGGCATTGGAACAGGCGCCAGAACCATCACATGTGTCTGAACCAATATTAGAAGCCGAGGAATTAGTTGCCGAGGAACATGGCGAAGCAGAACATCATGATGATGTAGCTGCGCCTTCATCCCCACAAGGTGGCGAACTCGAGGTTGTCGAAGGTGATGCTGACAGCCAGAAGATCGAAACCATTGGCGAAGAAGATGCGATGGAAGAACTTCCACAACGCTCACGCCGCCAGCCGCGTCGTCGCTATAAAATACAAGAAGTGATCAAGCGCCGCCAAATTCTTCTTGTGCAGGTTGTCAAGGAAGAGCGCGGCAATAAGGGTGCTGCTCTGACAACTTATATGTCACTCGCAGGGCGTTATTGCGTTCTCATGCCAAACACCGCAAAGGGTGGCGGCATTTCGCGCAAAATTACTGATGCGAGTGATCGTCGTCGTTTGAAGGAAGTGGCCAAAGACGTTGAAGTGCCAAAGGGCATGGGCGTTATTGTGCGCACGGCTGGTGCGCAGCGCACACGCCCCGAAATTAAGCGCGACTTTGATTATTTGATGCGGCTTTGGGAATCAGTGCGCGAGCTCACGCTCAAATCCACAGCGCCTTGCGTGGTTTATGAAGAAGGTAACATTATCAAGCGTTCGATCCGCGATCTTTATACCAAGGACGTGGATGAAGTGATTGTGGAAGGCGATGCCGCTTACCGCGATGCCAAAGACTTTATGAAAATGTTGATGCCTTCACATGCCAAGAATGTGAAGCCCTACAAAGAATCGCGGCCTTTGTTCCAGCGCTTTCAAGTTGAAAGCATATTGGACGGTCTATTTTCACCCTCCGTTACACTTCCGTCGGGCGGTTACATCGTCATCAACCAAACTGAAGCTTTGGTGGCCATCGACATAAACTCTGGTAAAGCTACCCGCGAGCACAACATTGAAGACACGGCTACCAAAACAAACTTGGAAGCTTGTGACGAAATTGCCCGTCAGCTTCGCTTGCGCGATTTGGCCGGCCTTGTGGTGATCGATTTCATCGACATGGAAGAAAACCGCAATAACCGTGCGGTTGAACGTCGTATGAAAGATGCTTTGAAAAATGATCGTGCCCGCATTCAAGTGGGCCGGATTTCACATTTCGGCTTGCTCGAAATGTCACGTCAACGTTTGCGCCCAGGTTTGCTCGAAGGCACATTCCGTCCCTGCCCGCATTGCGAAGGCCGTGGCATTACACGTTCGATTCCATCTTGCGGCTTAGGTGTTCTTCGCAGCATTGAGGAATTCTTGCAAAAAGGCCGCGCTGAAAACTTAACCGTGAAATGCGCACGCGAAGTCGCGTTTTATTTGCTGAATGAAAAGCGCGATAGCTTGCTGATCATCGAACAAACGTATGGAATTTCCATTTTTGTTCAACCGAGTGATGATGTGAAGGGCCCGCAGGCTGTTATTGAACGCGTACAAGACCGTGAAACCATTAAGCGCCGCATTCCAAGCGCAACACCTGTGCAAATGGATTCTGCATTCTCAACTGAGCCAGAGATTGAAGAAGAAATTATTGACGAAGAAATTTCAGACGAAGTTGAAGAGGTTGAAG
>JAYVPZ010000194.1:0-2054 GCA_043757105.1 Aestuariivirga sp.
CGCCACCGTACCGGGCTTGTCCTCGACCTTGATCACGATCAGATTTGCCTTAGCCATTTCGGTCCCTCATTGGTTGGCGTCTAGGTTCATTAAAAAACAAATAACTGACATTTACCTGATGGCCTGCCAGTTGACACTGATGTTGCGCCAAACGGACGGCATATGCTAGATCAAATTTTGGCTGTGAAATCGCATGTAAAAACGCATCGAACATTGGCTCTGACGCAATTTTGCTGACGATGAGTTCACGCCGCGCCGATGAGCCTTGCTTGCAGAAAGTCGATTTTGGCGCGCCCGTACATCTGACGCTTGACCAGCTTTAGTTTTGTGATCTGGGTGTGAGGGTTTATTCGAACAAGATCGCTATTGCGGCGGAAGGGCAAATCCTCTGCGAAGATACAATTCTGATTAAACAATTGTCCTTTGTCTTTATCTCTGTCCAACGCTCTGCTTGAATGTGCGGTCTATTGTCATTTGGCGGGGAGCTGGTAAGTGCCAAACATACACGCTGAAACTAGAGGTGGTTGATTAATGCGGCTCAAGTGGCGAGGTTTGAAGATTTATGTGTGAAGTTCATGACATCATCTCGCGTATTCCGCTTGCATTCTTTAACTTTGAACGAGATGTCAATTTCACGCTTGGCCCAAATTCGACTGCCGAAAATGAAATTGTTGTGCGAGAGAATGGCTGGACGCTTTTTAGTTTTAATTTCAAAAATGGCACCGCTGTTTTTCTATACATTGGCGCTGATCAGGATCTTTCTGTTGCCCCATTTGCCTATGCGGCGCAATATGAAAAAGCATCGCGCGTAGCGGTAATGTCCTTTCAGGTTTTCCTTCAATTGGCAAAAGATATTAATGCCAAGCCAGACTTGGTTCACTTGTTCAACATCGGGCATTGCGGATCCACATTACTCCATCATGTTTTCAACGCCAGCGGCGAAGCATGGTGTATTTCAGAACCACTCTTCACGTTCGACTTGGCGATGAACCGCCATGATGTTTCTCCAAAGCTACTGCAAGATTTGGCTGAAGCAGCATTGCATTTTCTTGTACTTTTTCCAGGGGCGAGCAGCTCAAATACAATTGTGCTGAAGCATTTTAGTCAAGCAACGACTTTGTTTGATGTTTGGCATAATGCGGCACCTCATGCGCACTGCCTTTATCTTTATCGCGATGCGCTGAGTTGGTGCAATTCGCTCTTTGGTTTTGTCCAACGCTTTGGAGATTCCGTTTTACACGATATGGGTTTTATGTGGTACATGGTGTCCGCCAATAGCCCGGCTTTCCAACTTAGTGGACTGATTGACCTTGAAAATCCACAGACAACATTTGAAGATCTGGCAGCGGTAGCTTGGGGTTTGTTTTGCCAAGATTATAGCACAGCCATAGGAAATGGCGTGCCTTTGGTGCCCTTCAGGTATAATGAGCTCATTTACGATAGAGAAAAAACTATCACCGAGATTTTCAAGCAATGCGGCTTGATCCAAGCGCATATCGCTGAGGGGCTTCATGCCTTTGATCGCGATTCTCATGAGGGCAGCGTTACTGCGCACGATAAGCCGGTGCTCAAACTGTCTGCATCCAGTCTTGAACGCGTCACGCGTCTTTTGTCTCATCCGCGTTTAGCAGTCTCAGCCGACGTCATCTTAACTTCGTGAAGTTTTTGATTGGCTTGAATTGTGCTTGGGCAGAAACCGACCAACTTCATGTCGGTGAAGATTAAAATGACTATGGATTCAATTAACGATCGCACAGCGCATCTTGGGTTTGTATGCACCGAGGGGGCCGAAGCCAGCCATCAGAATGGCTGTCGACTCATCTGTAGGACTTGAAGGCCTTACGTGGATCCAGAAGGGTGAACTACGCGGAAAAATATCCGGTACAAACGATGCGCAATACAAACGAGAAGTCGTCGGCGATCAGGGCAGTTTTTATCAAGCGCGAACGGTGCAGTCTGGACTTGTAACGGTTTGGTTCCGGTCACTTGCCTTTCATTATGCCACCTTCGCTTCGAAAGCCAAGGGGCTTATGCCGCCTAGATATGAGTGGCGC
>JAYVPZ010000195.1:0-2051 GCA_043757105.1 Aestuariivirga sp.
TCATCGCGCGCGCAGATGGCTTTCAAAACAGTTTCATAAGGCAAATTGAAAAATGGATTGATTTGGCGAAAGGCATTCGAGTGTGTGCGGCCCATAAAACCATAACCAACCATGCCGATGTTGAGACGTTTTTTCATTTGGCAAGTCCTACACTATGTCCCCTCCCCCTTGTGGGGAGGGTTAGGGTGGGGGTGGCCACAGACACAATTTTTACAAAACCGTTGGAAGAGTTCGGGCTCGCGGCCCCCCACCCCGGCCCTCCCCACAGGGGGGAGGGAGAAAAAAAATTCTTGGCCATCATGCCACCCAACCATGTTTATCGCGCACCTTGATCATGGTGGCCAAGATGTCGTTCCAAGTTTGCTGTTTCAGCATCACATCATTGGGAAACATGCAACCATCCCAACATATATGTTTGAAAGCTTTCGTCACCTCGCCGTCTTTTCCGCGCAGCCACATGCCCGCATGTTTTGGAATATCAAGCTTGCCGTTTTTATCGGTCACCATGCAATGACGGCCAGTTTTGTCGTGATAGCCCAGACCCTTCACTGTTCCATCATTTTGCGCCACATGAAAATCAATCGTCCAAGGCCGCAATGCATCGGTCATCTTTTTCAATGCCGCATCAAGTGTCGGTTTGCTTTTCCAATCGAACTTGGCGGGCAGCAGCCGCGATTTCGGTGCGTTGTAGCCCATCGTATAAAGCAGCGTGTGCGCCATATCGGCTTGGAAGCCGATGGTTTGGGGCCGATCAGTTTCCTCCAGCGTATTGATCATGTCTTTCCATGAATGCATGCCGCCCCAGCAGATTTCGCCTTCAGCCGCCAAGCGCTCATCATAATCAACTGCTACGCTGCACGCCTCGCGCCACGTCTTGGCAATTTTCTTGGTGTTGCCTGCTGGGTCTTTCGACCAATCGGAAGGGCTTGCAGCCGAGTCAATACGGATCAGGCCATAAGGGCGCACGCCAAGCTCACGCAAGCGGTGACCGAGCTTGCAAGACTTTTTCACATTCTCTACAAATTTCTTGCGGTCAGATGGAGACCCCATTGCGGAACCCCCGCCGACGGGTGGCCACACGGGTGCAACGATTGAACCAATCATCAACCCGCGCTTTTGCACTTTCTCGGCAAGGCGTTTGATCTCATCATCATCACAATCAATATTTGTGTGCGGGCCAACATGAAAAATGTCGATGCCATCAAATTTCACGCCATTCACATTGGCCTTGGCCGTCAAATCAATCAGCGTGTCGAGCTCAATGCCCGGCTCCGAGCCTGGGCCTTTGCCGACGAGGCCGGGCCACATCGCATTGTGAAGCTTAGGAAAATTGTTTACTTGCGCCATTTGCGCTCCCTGTACTTTTTATTTTTTTGCAATCTATGCAAAATTTCTGTTGCTGTCTACAACTGATATATTAGTATCACAATTATGAGAAGTGAACTTGCCAAGGTAAAGGTGGATCGTAAGCGACCCTTGCGTGATCAGATATACGAACTGGTGCGCAATCTCATTTTAACAGGAAAAATAGGCCCCGGCGAAGTTGTCGATGAGAAGTTGATTGCCGCTCAATTGAAAGTTTCACGCACGCCAGTGCGTGAAGCTGTAAAGAAACTGAGTGATGAGCATTTGATTGATGTGGTTGCTCAATCAGGAACCAAAGCCGCTCTCATTGATCGCCATGAGGTTGAGCAGGCTTATATTATTCGTCGTGCATTAGAAATGGAAAGCGCGGCACAGGCTGTTAAAAACATGACGACTGCACACGCAGACGCTCTGGCCGATATTTTGATGGCACATGCCCGTGCTATTGAACGCAAAGATTATATTTTAGCCATCGCAACAGATGATAAATTTCACCGCACAATTTCTGAAATCAGCAACCTGCCGCGCCTGTGGCGTGCCATTGAAATTTCGAAGGCTCAGCTTGATCGGTGCCGCCATATGATGATCCCACGCGATGGCGAAGCTGAAGCCACACTTGAACATCACCGCGAAATCATCCGTGCGCTAAACAGTGGCGACCCCGAAAAAGCCCGCGCAGCAATGGG